>JAQYVO010000108.1 GCA_030145425.1 Chromatiales bacterium
GGTTACCACGCCCGCGACCTTGGGTGCCACACCCACCACATAACCCTGCACCTGTGCCTGGCTTGTATAAGGGGTGAAGCGATCGGAAAGCAGGTACCAGATAAGACTGACTACTATTAAAAGTATGATAAACAACGCCCCTTTCTTAACCGAGGCTACGGCCTGGATATCCTCCGTTGTTTCCGCCTTCTCCTCGAGCGGCTGGTCTTTGTCACTCATTCCGGGTCGCCTCCGAGGCTGGAATTGGTCGGGCAGGGCCAGTCGGCAGGGGCTCGGTGAGCAGATTGCTCCAGTCACTGCGTTCCTGCATGCTGCTGGCAAGTTTCTCGGGAATCAGCTGTTCAATCGGCGTTGCCGTCCATCCCCCGCCAAGGGCCTTGTAAAGTGCGATGATGGCACTGATATGACTCCCCTGGGTATTGAGCTGACGTTCGGCCTGGGAAAACAGGGTTCGTTGCGCATCCAGAACCCGTTGGAAGTCAGAGTAACCCTCCCGATAGCGTGCGTTGGCGAGTTCCAGGGATCGATGCGCCGACTGCACCGATTCATCCAATACAAGCTGTTGCTCCGCGGTCTTTACCACGCTGACGGACGCATCATCGATCTCCCGTGCGGCCTGCAAAACTTCGCTCTGGTATTGTTCGATCAACTGCTGCAGACGCGCGTCCTGAACCCGTACATTGTTCCCTATGCGGCCATAGTCGAAGATATTCCAGCTCACCCCCGGACCGATCGTAAGACCTCCGGTCGTGGGGCTGGCACTGAGGCTGTTTCCCGACCACCCGATGCTGCCCGCCAGAGATATGGTCGGATAGAAATCCGCCTCGGCGATACCGATCTGTGCAGATTGCGCCGCCACCTGCCAGACTGCAGCACGGATGTCCGGCCGGCGCAGCACCAGTTTCGCAGGTATATCCCTGATGACCAACGGATCGACACTTGGGAGCTTCTCGGTATCAGCGGCCAGCTCCGATATCTCCCCCGGGGGGCGGCCCAGCAACGTATTGAGGGCGTTGCGGATCTGGGTCAAAGTAATCTGGAGATCGGGTATCGTCGACAGCGTTGACAGATACTGGGTCCGGGCCTGTTGCAGGTCCAACTCTCCCTGCTCGCCACTCTTGAAGATACGCTCCGTGATCTCATAACTGCGTTTCTGGATGGCCGCGTTCTCTCTGGCTATCTTGATCTGCAGCTCAATAGTCCGGTGGGCATAGTACAGATCGGCAATCTGGGCAGTGAGCAGCACCTGCACATCCTGCTGATCGGCGATGGAGGCAAAGAATGCGGCATCCGCGGACTCGATACCACGCCTGAAGCGCCCCCAGAAGTCCAGTTCCCAGCCCAGGTTGAATCCCGCCTGATAACTCCCGAAACTCTGGTTGTCGGATGGCAGATCACCACCCCGCTGCTTTGTATTTACGTAATCCACCGCCCCAACAAGCTGCTGGACCTGCGGATACAGGGTGCTGCCCGCAATGCCCAGCTGGGCACGGCTTTCGAGAATCCGCAGGCCGGCGATGCGAAGGGAAGGATTCTCCTGTCTTGCCAGCTCGATGAGCTGGTTCAGGGCCGGATCATCAAACAGTGTCCACCAGAAACGCAGGTCGTTCTCCGATTGCGCTTCGGGCTTACCAACCTGGCCGTACAAAGCCGTTTGCCACTCGTCGAGCCAGTCGACTTTGGGCTCCTGGTAATCGGGGCCCAGGGTGGTACAGCCGCTGAGGGCGATGCCCACGAAAAGCAAGATCGCGCTATTGAGACGCATCCAGGAGATCATCCGCACTCAACTGCCGGCTGGGGGCACCTGCGCAGCTGTCTCAGACTGTCCCGACTCCGTTGCAGGTTCATCCCTGGATTCCTCGACCCAATCCATGAAAACCTGGTAACCCACGGCCAGCAGTACGGCGCCGACAAACAGGCCGATAATGCCGGCAGACACCATGCCCCCCAAAGCGCCAAGCAGAATGACCGGCATCGGGGCTTCCACACCGCGGCCGAGCAGGAGTGGCTTGAGCACGTTATCGGCAAATCCGGCAATCAACAGATAGACGGTGAAAAATATGCTGCTGACGGTTGAGGCATCACCGGACCACCAGATATAAGCGATAGCGGGCAGGGAAATCAGCAGGGCCGGCAGTTGGGCAATGCCCAGGAGCAGGACAATCGCCGACAACACGCCGGCTGCGGGAATCCCCGCCATCATAAATCCGATACCCAGCAGCAGGGCCTGAATGCATGCCACACCAATGACACCTGTGGCGACCGAACGTACCGTCGCGGTGGAGAGACCGTGCAGCTTTGGTCCAGCTTTCGGACCGCTCAGACGGCACATAATGCGTTTCATGGCTGCGCTTCCGGACTCACCATAGGCCATCATAATCCCCGCCAGGATCAGGGAACCGATGAATGCAAATACCCCACCGGCGGTATTTGCCGCGAAGGACACGGCTTGGCGCAGAAACGACTCTAGCTGCGGCTTTACTTTGATTAGAAACGCCGGCAGATTCTCGGCGGCCGAACTCCAGGCAGCATAAATCTTCTTGCCGACGACAGGCCAATCGGCTACAGCGGGATTGGGGGGTGGAATGTTGATGGATTGTTGTTCATAGGCGGTGTACATAGTATGGATATGGCCTGCGAAGGAACTGCCCAGCATCCCGGTGGGCACACCTATCAACAGCACGCCCACCAACACCAACAGTGTTGCCGCCCTGCCCTGCTTTCCCCCAAGGCGCGCCGCAAGGCGCCGATGAAGCGGATAGAGGGCAATGGCAAGGATCAGCCCCCAAAGCATAAGCCCCATAAATGGTGCAAAGACCTTCACGCACATGACAACCACGAAGGCGATAAGACCGACGCGCACGAGCACGTCAGTTAAATCCTTGGACAAAAGCTTCCTGACTACCGCACTGTCTGCTTGCATCTGGTTTTTAAACCTCAAATATCGAGTGATGGAAAACTGTAGCAGATCGTACTATACAGGAGATTGGGAATCACGAAACGTGGGCCTGGCGGGTCGTGCGGCACTAGTGTTGCCACACTGCGCAACCCTGTTTCCGCAGCCAGTCAGCCAGAGCGCATTCCTTCTCTTCATCGCTGAGTCCTTCCCCGTCAAAGTCCTCGATGAGATCCTGGGCCAGTTCCACACCATATTTACGCGGATACTTACTACTTCTGTAACCTGTGCGGTGCTGCTCAAACCGGTCGCCCGGTTCATGGATGGTGAGTCCCACGTAAAGGCAGGGCATGCCTTCAATATAGTTGGGATTTTCCTGGCGGAAATCCCTGCACCAGAGTACCTCCGGGTCCAGGGTGATAATGTAGAGATTACGGCCTCTCCCCTTGCGTGCCGCAATCCGGGCCTTTCGTTGCCACTGGAGAATCTTTTTGTCGCGTTCTAAATCATCCATAACCTGAATTCTTGACGAAATAAGGGCGTGGCGGCAATAGAAGCGATGATTTCCTGGGTAAGCCCGCTCCTACAGATGGGTTGACGTGGATTCATCGGAATAAAGGCTTCTGGAAACATTCCAAAAGCACTATACTAACCAACCCCGCCGCGCAGCATAACGCGTTTTCATCTCCTCCCCGGGAATTCCTGATGTCCGATACCATTAGCAGCTTTCGCCAGCTGAATCTGCCTGCAGCTTTGCTGTCTTCCCTCGATGAAGTTGGCTATGAAACCCCAACCCCGATACAGGCCCAAGCTATTCCCTGCCTGCTGGATGGAAAGGATCTGCTGGGACATGCCCCCACCGGTACCGGCAAGACAGCAGCATTCGCATTGCCACTGCTTTCACATCTCGAGATCGGTCGCCAGGAAGTCCAGGTGATGGTGCTGACGCCGACCCGCGAACTGGCCATACAGGTGGCTGAGGCATTTCAGCGTTATGCCTCCCACATCAAGGGTTTCCACGTATTGCCGATTTATGGCGGTCAGAGTTATTCAGGACAGATAAGGCAGTTGAGACGAGGCGTTCATGTCGTGGTGGGCACCCCGGGCCGCATAATGGATCATATGCGCAAGGGCACGCTCAAGCTCAATACCCTGAAGGCACTGGTGCTGGATGAAGCGGACGAGATGCTGCAGATGGGTTTCATCGACGATGTGGAATGGATTCTCGAACAGACGCCGGAACGACGACAGATGGCGCTTTTTTCGGCAACCATGCCCAAGGAGATCCAGAAGATTGCCCAGCGTCATCTGCTGGAGCCGCAGAAGATTGCCATCGAGACCCGCACCGCAACCGCGGATACCATCCGTCAGCGCTACTGGCTGGTCAGCGGCATGCACAAGCTGGATGCATTGACCAGAATCCTGGAGGTGGAACCTTTTCGTGCTTTGCTCATGTTCGTGCGAACAAAGATTGCTACGGTGGAACTGGCTGAACGGCTCGAAGCGAGAGGTTATTCCGCTGCGGCACTGAACGGCGACATGGCGCAGAATCTTCGGGAACAGATGGTCGAACGATTGAAACAGGGCTCACTGGATATACTGGTTGCCACTGACGTGGCGGCGCGAGGCCTGGATGTCGAACGCATCAGTCATGTGATCAACTACGACATCCCCTATGACACCGAGGCATATATCCATCGTGTCGGACGCACCGGCCGGGCGGGCCGTCAGGGTGATGCCATATTGTTTGTCGCGCCCAGGGAACGGCGCATGCTTAAAGCCATCGAGAATGCGACGCGGCAGAAAATTGAACCGCTGGTGCTTCCCTCCACCGAAATGGTCAACAACAAGCGGATCGCCGATTTCAAACAGGTCATCAGCGATACGATTGCGGCGGGTGACCTGGACTTCATGCAGGGTTTATTGGAGCAGTACCAGCAGGAACACGATGTGCCGGCACTGGAGATCGCCGCCGCCCTTGCAAAGATGTCCATCGGCGACCGGCCCTTGCTACTGAAGGCGGACAAGGAAAGGACCAACCGCAAAGATCCTGAAACGAAACAACCCCACAGACAAAAAAAACCTGAATCGAAGCAGCACCAAAAACAAAGCAACGCGCCACATGCCAAGACGAAATCCCGGCCACCCAAGGGTATGGAGCGGTTTCGCATCGAAGTGGGACACCAGCACGATGTCAAGCCCGGAAATATCGTTGGCGCCATTGCCAATGTGGCGGGGTTGGATGCCGGGCATATCGGGCATGTAGATATCCACACCGAGTTCAGTCTGGTCGACCTGCCCCGGGGCATGCCGGAGGACATATTCAGTGATCTCGCGAAGGCCTGGGTATGCGGTCAAACCCTCAACATCTCGCGGCCGGAGCAGCCCGGCAGGGGGCATAAAAGGGATCAGGGACCGAAAAAGAGGAAAAACCGGACCCCCAGTTGAATTTCTGGTATGCTTTCCCGCCTTCGGATGCCTGACCGGTTGCATCCTTTGCAATCCGAGATTTCTCGGAAAACGTTTGAGTCGTTCGCGCCCTGTTAACCGGGGCCTCCCGCCTAACGTAAAAAATCCCTTTCCCAGCCCAGACCGGCTCCGGCCAGCAGATACTGCTGCGCGGTGGGCATGACTGGAGTAACTGTCCCGATGTCATTTGATGTTCTCGGCCTTTCGGCCGAACTCCTGCGCGCCGTTGGCGAACAGGGCTATACCCAACCCACTCCAATCCAAAGCAAGACGATTCCGGCTATTCTGGCTGGCAAGGATATTATGGCGTGCGCCCAGACCGGTACCGGAAAAACGGCCGGCTTCACCCTGCCGCTGTTGCAGCGATTGGGTGCGAAACCGGCCGGCAAGGGCCGGCGCCCGGTTCGCGCCCTGGTCCTTACACCCACCAGGGAACTGGCAGCCCAGGTGGCCGAAAGTGTTGAGACCTACGGCCGACATATGCCCCTCAGTTCGACGGTGGTATTCGGCGGGGTGAAGATCAATCCCCAGATCGACAGACTGCGGCGGGGTGTCGACATCCTGGTCGCCACGCCGGGCAGACTGCTGGATCACGTTGGCCAGAAAACCCTGGATCTATCGCAGATCGAGATACTGGTACTGGATGAGGCTGATCGAATGCTCGATATGGGCTTTATCCACGATATCCGGCGGGTGCTTGCCCTGCTTCCCGGAAACAGCGTACGCCAGAACCTGTTGTTTTCAGCCACCTTCTCAGACGAGATAAAGCAACTGGCCCATCGACTGCTCAATCAACCCGAATTGATCGAGGTGGCACGCCACAACAAGACCGCTGATCGTATCAGGCAGATAGTTTATCCCGTGGACAAAAGCCGTAAGCGGGAGTTGTTGAGCCACATGATCGGCTCACAAAACTGGCAGCAGGTACTGGTTTTCACCCGTACCAAACACGGCGCAAACCGATTGGCCCAGCAACTGGAACATGATGGATTGGTGGCTGCCGCAATTCACGGGAACAAGAGCCAGGGTGCGCGAACCCGTGCCCTCGCGGGTTTCAAAAGCGGCAAGGTGAAGGTATTGGTTGCCACCGATATTGCAGCCCGCGGGCTGGACATCGACCAGTTGCCCCATGTCGTGAATTACGAACTGCCCAACGTGTCGGAAGACTACATACACCGGATCGGCCGCACCGGTCGAGCCGGCAATGAGGGAGAAGCGATCTCCCTGGTGTGCGTTGATGAGCACAAGCTGCTAAGGGATATTGAGCGTTTGCTGAAGCGTGAGATCCCTAAAACCGTACTGCCGGGTTATGACCCTGATCCCAGTATCAAGGCGGAGCCTATACAGAATGGACGGAACAACAAGCAAGGTCACCGTACCCGGCAACATACCGAGGGACGCCACCGGCGCAAGCCATCAGCAAAAACATCCGGCACGGGGAGAGGATCCGGGGCTAAACCCGTGTCCAAACATGCCCGGCACCAAACCGGGAACTCTCATGCGAAACCAGAACATCGGCGCCATTGATCCGGCAGTGGCGAAAATAATAGTGCGGAGTAACAGCCGACAACAACATTAATTAAGTAAAGATTGACGATGAATGAAAGAGTGAAAACGCTTGCGATTGAGGAAAATGACACCTTAAGCCGGAAACCAATCGACCTGAAAAAGCTTATCTCAGCCATATTGTTTGCGGCTTTGGCACTTTACCTGGCCAGAGTGGTGCCCACTGTGGAAATTGCCTGGGTCAGCGCCATCCTGGTCCTGACCATCTATCTCTTTGTGTTTGAAATAGTGAGTGTGGATGTTACTGCGGCAACTGTCATGGTGTTGCTGGGTTTGACATCGCTGTTCGCCCCTGTCATGGGCCTGGAACAAGGACTGGTGGACAACAGACATCTGTTCGACGGCTTTTCCTCTAACGCGGTTATATCCATCATTGCGGTCATGATCATCGGCGCCGGACTCGACAGGACCGGTATCATGGGCAGGGTTGCCACATTCATCCTGAGAATCGGCGGAACGGCCGAGGCACGCATCATCCCGATCATCTCCACCACCGTGGGTTTTATCTCCTCCTTTATGCAGAACGTGGGCGCTGCGGCGCTCTTCCTGCCGGTGGTTTCCCGTATTTCCGCACGCTCCGGCCTGCCCATGTCCCGCCTGCTCATGCCAATGGGTTTTACCGCCATTCTCGGCGGCACCATGACCATGGTGGGTTCAAGCCCGCTAATCCTTCTGAATGATCTTATTCTGACCTCAAATCGGGCTCTACCCACTGACCAGCATATGGACACCTGGGGTCTTTTTTCGGTGACTCCGGTAGGCATAGCGCTGGTTGCCACGGGTATCATCTATTTTGTGGTGGCCGGGCGTTTTGTGCTGCCAACGACCGACAGTGGAAGCAGCGCCAGCGGATCGGCCACACTGGAATATTTCCATAACCTCTACGGACTGAAGCCTTCGCTGGTTGAGATAGTTGTCCCGGACGGAAGCCCCCTCATCGGACAGCTGCTGGGGAGAATCGAGAGCGATTACAGCATCAGGGCCATTGGGGTCAAACGCAGTGGTGAAGCCAGCCGGGTGGGACCGGGATCACTCGCTTACGACACCGAGATCGAGGCAGGCATGGTGATCGGTGTTATCGCAACGAAAATACATATTGAAACCCTGGTCAGCAAATACAAGCTGAAAAAGCGTTCCAAACTGCGAAGCTTTTCAGAAAGTCTAGCGCCAAACAAGGCGGGCATTGCGGAAGTGGTTATCCCACCCGGATCCCGACTGATCGGCAACAATGCAAAGGAAATGTGGCTGCGAAAAACATACGGCCTGAGTATGATCGCACTTCACCGGGGCGGGGAGACGCTGCGCAGCGGCGACAATATCCGGAGCATGCCGTTTCAGGCGGGTGACACGCTGGTGGGACATACCACCTGGGACAATCTCACTCGCCTGGGGAAAGATCGCAATTTTGTTGTAGTCACCACCGAGTACCCAAGAGAAGAGGAACCGCGGCCAAACAAGATACTACCGGCTGCGATCTTCTTTGGTCTCGCTCTTTTCATGGTGCTGTTCACTGACATCCGGCTCTCCGTGGCGTTGCTCACCGGCGCCATAGGCATGGTGCTCTCCGGAGTATTGAGTATAGAAGAGGCCTACGAAGCGGTGAGTTGGAAGACGGTTTTTCTGCTTGCCTCTCTCATCCCGCTGGGACTTGCAGTGGAAACGTCAGGCACCGCGAAATGGATCGCCGAACAGGTGCTGTCGGTTGTGGGGGATATGCCGATATGGGTGATCCAGGCCTCCGTAGCCGTACTCGCCACCTTCTTCACCCTCGTCATGTCCAATGTCGGTGCCACCGTGCTGCTGGTACCTCTGGCAGTCAACATCGCCATCGGTGCCGGGGCAAACCCGGCGGTTTTTGCCCTGACGGTGGCCATCGCCACCTCCAACTCCTTCCTGATTCCAACACATCAGGTCAACGCCCTGATCATGGGCCCGGCGGGTTACCGGGTGACTGACTTCATGAAGGCAGGAAGCATCATGACCCTTTTGTTTTTGATCGTGATGATGGGTGTGATGAGTCTTATCTTTTGAGTAGATAGTATCCGTCCAGAAACATGTGCCTTCCTGAAACCACGTCATCCCGGCGAAGGCCGGGATCCAGGGAATTCAGCGACTTACTGGATTCCGGCCTTCGCCGGAATGACGGAAGATGTTGTTTCTGAACAGACACCAGATAGATTTTAATCTAGTTTCTGGCCTTTTTTCCTGAGCCGATGAGCTTGGTTATCTTGGATTCCGCATCAATTCTTACCCTGAATTCGACTCGCTGAGAACGTGCGCTACTCTCAATTCCGGTACTGTCAGGATCTGTCAGAAGATAACCGTTCTTGTCGACAAGTTTGGATGAGGATAATCCGTTCGCGGTCAATTTTGATTTCAACCATCCAATATGTTTCCTGGCTACGGGAAGTTGGGTAACGTAATTCAGCGTATTTCTGGATCTGCCCTGTGAAAGCATCATATTGTTGAAATAGGCCTCATGACTGCTGGAATCCAGATCCCCCCAGAAACTGGATGTGTGGCCCTCAATCCGCACCTCTGCTATATCATTGCGGAACTTCTCAGAGGTAATCACTTTAATATAACGGGGAAAAAAGTCGTCCAGGATACGCTTGAATTTTGGCTTGATAGTCGTCTTACCAACATCAAACAGAACTGCTGGCTCGTTAAAACGAAACGTCAGATCGTCTCTTAACTCAGCATTCCATTTCTTCAGGTCGGGATTGAACTCACCTAACAGGCTTTGCCGTAATTCTTTGATGACATCTTCATAGATTACTGCTTGTGAAACATATCTATTGAACTTTTCAGATTGCCGCTCAGCCTCCGCGAGCGCATCTTGCAGTTTAGCCGTGGTTTCCGCAAGAAGTCTGGATTTGTCGGCCAGCAGTTTATCGGAACCGGCAAGTTTGGCCTCCAGGTCACCGGCTCTGGAAAACAGGGCATTGTATTCGGCTGTGGCTTCTTCCAGGAGTTTCTCTCTTTCCGCCAGCAGCTCCCGAGAACCGGCCAATTCACGTTCCAGGTCGCCGGCCTTGGAAAACATGTCCTCGTAATCAGCGGTGGCTTCGGCGAGCAGCTGGGTTTTCTCGGCCAGCAGTTTATCGGAACCGGCAAGTTTGGCCTCCAGGTCACCGGCTTTGGAAAACAAGGCGTTGTATTCGGCGGTGGCTGTTTCCAGGAACTTTGCTCTTTCCGCCAACAGCTCCCGAGAGCCGGTTAACTCGCGTTCCAGGTTGACCACCTTGGAAAACAGGTCCTCATAATCAGCGGTAGTTTCCGCGAGCAACCGGGTTTTCTCAGCCAGAAGCTTATCGGAACCCGCAAGTTTAACCTCCAAGTCACCGGCCTTGGTAAACACAGCGTTATAATTAGCCCTGGTATCCTCAAGCAGCTTCTCTTTTATCACCAGCGATTCCCGAGCACTGGCTAACTCGCGCTCCAGGTCGCCCGCCTTCGAATTCAAAGCGTCATGTTCCGCGGTGACTTCGGAGAGAAGCCGTGTTTTATCTGCCAGCAACTTATCGGAACCAACGAGCTGAGCCTCCTGATCACCGGCTTTGGCAACCAAGGCGTTGTATTCGGCGGTGATATCTTCCAGCAGCTTTGCCTTCTCCATTCGCATTTTCTGAGAGTCAGCCAGCTCGCGCTCCAGGTCACCCGCCTGGGAAAACAGCGCGTCATACTCCGCAGTGACTTCAGCTAGAAGTCGGGTTTTCTCAGCCAGCAATTTATCGGAACCGGCAAGTTTTGTATCCTGGTCACCGGCTTTCGAAAACAAGGCGTTATACTCGGCGGTGGCGTCTTCAAGGAGTCTCGCTTTTTCCGCCATCAACTCCCGAGCGCTGGTTAACTCGCGCTCCAGCTCGCCCGCCCTGGATGAAAGGGATTCGTAGTCGACGGTGACTTCAGCGAGAAGCCGGCTTTTTTCGGCCAATAGTTTTTCCGAACCGGCAAGCCGGGCCTCCAGGTCACCGGCTTTTGAAAACAAGGCGTTGTACTCGGCGGTGGCGCCCTCCAACAACCTCGCCTTTTCCGCCAGCAATTCCCGAGAACCGGCCAACTCCCCTTCGAGATCGCCCACCTTGGAAAAAAGTGCATCGTAGTCCGCTGTTGTTTCGGCGAGAAGCTGGCTGTTTTCCGCCAGTAGCTTTTCCGAAGCGGCAACCTGAGTCTCCAGATCGCCGGCCTTAGCCACCATATTTTCATAATCGCTGGCGGTTTTTGTCAGAAGTTTAGCCTTCTCTTCAATCTCCACTTCATAGATATCGATTTTCGCAGCAAGCTCGCCTGCCCTGGCCATTAGATCTCCCTTCTCCAATTCCTCCAATCGTTTCGCTTCGTTCCAGTAGATCATGTAAAAAACAGACAACAGCAAAAATATCATCATAAGCGCACTCATCAGGTCGCTTACCGATATCCAGTGCTCTTCCCCTTGAAGATCGAATTTTTCTTTGGCTCTTGTAGGTAAAATCGACATTGAATCTACCTCTTCTCCCACCTCTGCAGGTTACTTCCAGGCATTGGTTATAGTTGGCGACAGCAGCGCAGCCTACCCTTTGTCCGCTTTTTGCAGACTTTTAACGATCTCTTTGGGTATCCGCTTAACTTCATAAATAGATGACTCGAACGATTTCTCCAGTGATCTTAGGGATTTTGAAGTTTCGGCATTGAGATCCTTCATCAATTCGCCTAATGAGCCTTCCGCTTCCAACGCGGTTTCAAGAGAAGCAAGCTGTGCGACAACATTTTCGTTCATATTGATTAACAGCCGTCCGAGTGAACCTTCACTGGTACCGGAAAAAGCATCCTGCATTCGGTTCATGCCAGCGGTGTTTTCGTGCAACAAACCGGTCATGTCGGTCGCAGAGGTAACAACGCCCTGCATGATGTTGGCTATAGCTTCAAGCCTCTCCATTGACTCAGTCTGATTGCTGCTGGTTATTTCAGCGACATTTTGAGTGTACTTGTCAATAAGCCCATAACTGGATTTCATGTCCTTGGATATCTGTGCTTTGAGCTCAGCGGTCGTAGAGATCAGGGAGGCTTTGTAGGACTCAGTCATTGCATGCAGTTGCTCGACCAAAGCCTTTGATTGAGTCGTTGTGGCCCTGACATTCGCTGCAACATCTGTCCTGAGCTTAGCGAGTTCGGTTGTGATCTTGCTGTTTGAATCTTCTGTTGCACCCAAAATTTCTTTTAGCATTGCCAGCATCGATTTGGTTGAAGAGTCATTCGCCGCAATGAGATCCTCCGCAATTGTTGAGTTTTGCCACTTCGCCTGATCAATAAGGTTTTCGGCCACGTCAGAAAGCTCACTCATGGATCTGCTGGCTGAGCGGTTCAATTCACCGAACAAATGCTCAAGTTTCTGCATGGGTGCCTTACGACTGATCTCGGAACCCTCGACGATCTGCTTGTTTAGATCGGTCATCGCCTCGAGAAGACTTTCGGAATGCTCTTCTTCCGCTTTTGCATCCTCGATCATTTCATTCAGCAGTCTCTGCATTTCAGTCTTGACAGCATTCTGTTCGTCTTGAGAATTCCTGGACACCTCCTCTTTTAGATTTATAAGAGATTTCAGGATATTGCCATCAAGTTTCAACTCCTCACCCAGCATCCGGGACTGTTCTCTTACACCAACCCCAACACTATCAAATCGTTCCAACAAAGCATCAGACATCGACTGAAGACCAGCCTGCATCTTGTCGCTGAATAAGCTCATCTGGTCTATCAGGTCTTGCAAGCTGGGTTCATCAGCCCGTTTCCTGCTTGTTTTACTCAGATCTTCCAAAGAAGTTCCAACAGATTGAAAACCCGAATCTACAATGCCCCCAACACTATCCATCGTGCCTTCGAGAGATGTCAGGGAACGCTTCATACGATTCAACGATTCAAGCGCGCTCGAATCGGACTCGGCCTCTGAGGCCATGTCTGTTTCCAAGGGACGGATTGAAAACCTTACTCTATGTAAAAGCGCGGTAAAGATTCCGACTACCGAGGACCAGAAAGCCAGCTTGATGCCACCCAGGAAAACGGGAACACTCGTAATGACATCATCCGGATCGAAATGCATCAATCCAATCGCTATTCCCAGAAAAGTACCAAAAATGCCGATACTGGTGAGTATGGATGGGGCAGTTGCAGCAGTCTTAGCTGTGGGTCTGATTTGAAAATAGAGAAATAAGAGAACGATTAGTGCGCAGATTGCTATTGTTAAAAACATTGTTATGGTTGTCATAGCCAGTCACCTAAATCCCATTAAAAATCAATTACAAGCAGCCGAGCCCTGCACTGGATTCGAAATCCATAATCACTTTAAACTTGGGAAAACACATACCCCTGTACCTAGATTAGTCTACTCTGATTTACTGCGCCATAACATTATCGTATAGGGAGTATAAAGTTAAGGATATGACCTGAATTGCCGTTCTGACATGGATGAGGGATTGGAATCGGGCAGCTATCAGGAACAGGAAAACCGTCAAATGACCATCACGGCAGGATCCGAAAAACCTAGTCCGCTTTCCCGGGTGGCGGTGATTGCTCTCATCCTGGCTATGCTCACCATCGTTTTCGTGGTGATGTCTTCCGTGGGATTTCGCATGGAGTGGTGGGGGTACGGCAGTTCGGTGAAAATACTGCGCGTTGCAGCTTTCGTCGGTATGACTGCAACGGTGCTTTCCGTAATCGGGATCTACATGGCATGGCCGGGACGAAGCCGGCGTAGCCTTGTCATCAGCATCCTGGCGTTGCTGATCGTCGGACCGACACTGGTATTGCCGCTCTACTGGGGTTATTCAAAATCCAAGCTACCCCCTATTCAAGACATCTCCACGGATCTGGAGAATCCCCCTGAATTCTGGGAAGCCCCCACTTCCAGACTCTATCCAGGCCCGAAAGTCGCCGGGCAGCAACGAAAAGCCTATCCGGATATCCAGCCCGTTTTTTTCTCCAGTCCGATGGAGCAGGTATTCCGTCAGGCCCTAATGCTGGTGGGGGCACGGGGGTGGAATCTGGTGGCGGCCGAATTCGAAGAAGGGAGGATCGAGGCAACGGTCACCACCTTCTGGTATGGATTCAAAGACGACGTGGTAATCCGCTTGACCGGGGTTGATACCGGTACCAGGGTGGATATGCGTTCAACATCCCGCTTCGGGTCAGGGGGTGACGGCGGCACCAATGCGAACCGCATCCGGTCATTTCTGGCTGCACTGCAGAAACAGACGGTACAGTAATACCGAAGCACCAATCCTTTAACATTCAGAGAACGTCCCGGTCTTCCCATATTGCTTTCAGGCGCTTATCGCGGCCGCAACTGTACCGATAGTATTTGTAACGAAGGGGATAGTTCTTATAGTAATCCTGATGGTAACTTTCATCACCCTTGATGGGATAGAAAGTGGATGCGGGCAAAATTGGTGTGACGACATTTTGCTCGGGAAATTCCTCAACAACCTTTTTTCGCGATTGCTCGGCCAACTGCCGTTCTGTCTCATTTGCCACAAAAATGGCACTCAGGTAACTATGTCCTTTATCGCAAAATTGCCCCCTCGCATCAAAGGGATCGATATTGATCCAATAGTGTCCCAATAATCCTTCATAGCTTATCTTTTCTGGATCATATGTGATCTCGACAGCTTCGTAGTGACCCGAATGATCCCCGTTGTAGGTTGGATTTTCCAGAGTCCCACCTGTAAATCCTGATATAACATCAGTCACGCCCCCCAGTTTTTCGAAATCTGATTCCATACACCAGAAACAGCCGCCAGCGAAAACCGCTTTATCTGCAGCGGCGATTGAAGCAAAAGAGAGCAGACCTGCGAGTAAGGGAAAAATCAGCTTCTTTTTCATGATACTTTTCTCCTCCATAGTCATTCCTGAATCAGGGCAGTTTGCGATGTTTTGTCATGCATTCCAGGCCGGGGAGCCGGAGGTATGATCACCCACTTCCGGTTATGAAATCCTCACGTTTTTATAACGATTTGATTCGTTTCCCATAATTTCACCTGCGATCTCCCTCAGAGGGAAACCATGTACAGGAAGGCCACGCCAAACACCAAAAAGAAGCGCCCGGACAGGGGGGTGAGCTGCGAGCGATCCTCAGCGTACAAATACTTCCTGAGGATCGGCAGCATGAGCAGCGCCGGAATCAGCCATATCAATTCCTTTAAAGTGATCCAACCCCAAAATGCATAAACGGCCGTCATGATGAATGCGGCCCCGATCAAGGCCCAGTAAAGAAGCTGTGCCGCGGGCAGGCCGATTCGTACACTGAGTGTGCGGGTCTGATCCCGCAGGTCACTCTCATAGTCACGTATCTCATTGCTCAGCAGTAACAATGAAATCAGAAGACCAACGGGCAATGACAGTAACAGGACCTGCATTGAAAACCGGCCGGTCATCGTGAAATAGCTGGCTTCCACCATGATCACGCCCATCAGCAGAAATACCTGAATAATGGCACAGCCGTTGCGCTTGAAATTGAAGGGTCCCGAATGATAGTTCAGGGCCAGCAAGCCTGATAAAACAAAAATCAATAACAGGGGCCAGCCTCTCAGGCTCACCAGATATAGACCAATGAGCGAGGCCAGGGCGAAGGCTGCCCAGCCAAAACGTGCATTCAGGATAATCCTTTTTTCAGCCTGTGCGGAGACGGGTACTGCCTTGTGCTGACGCAGATCTTCGGTATCGTTGATCAGGTTGATTCCCGCCTGTGCGAGTACTCCGCCCAGCAGCAATAATATTGCCAGTGTATAGGCCGGATCTGCGCTGTCCCAACCGAGGCGGATACCCAGCCCGCAGCTTATAAGCGCAACCGCCAGGGAAAAAACGCGTAGTGCGCCCCAGAAATTATACTGACTGCGCTCGGGCATAGCGGCTGTACAGGTAAATAGGGACGAGCATAATGAGGCCGTATATCACGGGCACAATAGACAGCACGGGGCTCTGCAGGACGTTTTGCGTGACCACCAGCGCCATGCCCCCATTTTGCATGCCAACTTCAATCGCAATGGTGTGCGTATCCCGCCGCGTCAGCCGTGATACTCGGGCAAGCAGGATTCCGGCACCTATTCCGGCCAGAATAAGCGCCATACTGGCAAGCCCGCTCTGCGCCAGAAATCCGGGCAAACGTGGCCACTGCTGTATGATTATTGCGGCAATGATGCACAAAAAAAGGCTGGTGGAGAACCTGTAAATAACCGGTTGAAGGCGTGAACCAAAGTCCTCAAAGCGGGTTCGAATGATAATGCCGGCCACCACCGGGATCACGCTGATGATAAACAGGCGCATCATGGTCAGGCCCAGGGGTATCTGAACGGCGCGCTGATCATCCATCAGGACCTGCAGTGTAAACTCCGACAACAGGGGAATTGTGAAGGGTGTGATCAGG
>JAQYVO010000189.1 GCA_030145425.1 Chromatiales bacterium
GGCCCTCGGCCCTCGGCCCTTCCCCTCAACCATGCGCCTGCCGCTGCAAAATGGTGGTGAACTCATCCAGGAAATCCTGGTAGCGGTTGTTGAGCCTTTCCACGTCGTTGGAATAGCGGTTGTAGGCAACCACTGCCGGGATGGCGGCAAACAGGCCCATGGCGGTGGCGATCAGTGCCTCGGCGATGCCGGGCGCGACCAGGGAGAGGGTCGCCTGTTTGACGCTTCCGAGGGCGATAAAGGAGTTCATGATACCCCACACGGTGCCGAACAGACCGACGTAGGGGCTGGTCGAGCCCACCGTGGCAAGAAATGAGAGGTGGCTCTCCAGTTCGTCCATTTCACGGCTCAGCGCCACGTGCATTGAGCGTCGTGATCCCTCGATGATGGCCATGGGTTCTATTTCCGCATGCTGCTTGAGCTTGGCGAACTCCCGAAAGCCGGCGTGAAATATGCTGGCCATGCCGGTCGCATCTTCCTTGTTGCGTTCCTGCCGGCGATAGAGGTCCGACAAGTCGCCGCCGGACCAGAAGACCCGCTCGAAATCCCCGGCGGCACGGCGCGCCTTCTTCAGTACCTTGGCGCGGTCGAAGATCATGGTCCAGGAGATCACGGACGCCATCATCAACGTAGCCAACACGAGTTGCACCAGGGGACTGGCATTGGCCACAAGGGCCACGAACGAAAGTTCAGAGGACATCAGGAATCACCGCTAATATGGATTTTGGGATGGCGCGGGGGCGAAAACGTACGGCATCCACACAGACAACCTTCACTTCCCCAAAACACAGCATAGTGTCATCAGATTCCCCCTTGATCTCCTGCTCGAGGGTCAGGCTCGCCCTGCCCCGCTTTTTCACCCGCACGCTGACCCGAAGCGCATCGTTGAAACGGGCCGGCCGGCGCAGGTCCAGGGAAACCCGGCTCACCGCGAACAGCGCGCCTTCCTGATCACGTAAAATATCCTGCTCAAACCCCAGGCTGCGCAGCCATTCGGTGCGTGCCCTTTCCATGAACTTCAGGTAATTGGCGTAATAGACCACACCCCCCGAGTCCGTGTCCTCGTAGTAGACCCTGATCGGCCATATAAATTCATTCGAAGCCGTCACAACTTACTCATTGAACAGGTCACCCGGACCCGTCGGCGCCGGCTCATTGGGCTTAGGCGTCATCCCGAAGTGGAGATAGGCCGCACGGGTCGCCACCCGGCCGCGGGGGGTGCGCATCAGGAATCCCTGCTGAATCAGGAAAGGTTCCAGTACGTCCTCAATAGTGCCGCGCTCCTCACCGATGGCGGCCGCCAGGCTGTCCACGCCTACTGGCCCCCCGTCGAAATTCTTTATAACGGCGGCCAGCAGCTTGCGGTCCATCATGTCGAATCCGCTTTTATCCACCTTGAGCATGCCCAACGCCCTGTCCGCCACTTCAGAAGTGACCCGGCCGTCTGCCTTGATCTGGGCATAGTCCCGCACCCGGCGCAACAGCCGGTTTGCGATTCGCGGCGTGCCCCTGGACCGGCAGGCGATTTCCCGGGCGCCCGCCTCCTCGGCCTCGATGTTGAGTATGCCCGAGGAGCGCTGCACGATGTGTGTCAGGTCCTCGGCGTTGTAAAATTCGAGTCGCTGCACGATACCGAAACGGTCCCGCAGCGGGGAGGTGAGCAGCCCCGCCCGGGTAGTCGCACCGATGAGGGTAAAAGGGGGAAGATCCAGTCTTATGGACCGTGCCGCCGGTCCTTCGCCAATCATGATGTCGAGTTGATAGTCCTCCATGGCGGGATAGAGCACCTCCTCCACCACGGGGCTCAGGCGGTGTATCTCATCGACGAAAAGCACGTCGTAGGGCTCCAGGTTGGTCAGGAGCGCCGCCAGATCACCCTGTTTTTCCAACACCGGCCCGGATGTCTGGCGCAGGTTCACCCCCATCTCATTGGCCACGATGTGCGCAAGGGTGGTCTTGCCCAAGCCAGGCGGCCCGAAGATGAGCACGTGATCCAGCGCCTCGTCCCGCCCCCGGGCAGCCTGGATGAAGATCTCCATCTGCTCCTTCACCACCGGCTGCCCCACATAGTCCTGCAGACGCTTGGGGCGGATGGCGCGATCCAGCGCGGTATCGTCCGCAGCCGCTGTCGCACTCACGATCCTGTCGGGGTGGTATTCGCTCATCTGGCTGCCACCGCTTTGAGGGCGCCGCGTATGATCTCTTCACTGTTGAGGCCTTCCGAATCCACGGCTCTCACCATTCGGCTGGCCTCGACCGGCTTGTATCCCAGGGCAATCAACGCCCCCACCGCATCCGATACGGGGTTGTCCGTGATCGCAGACCCCTTTGCAGCCGCTGTATGGGTTGCGCCTGAAACCCCATCGAGCCGGTCCAGCCGATCGCGCATCTCCACGATGAGACGCTCGGCGGTTTTTCTGCCGATCCCGGGCAGGCGCACCAGCGCTGCGGTATCCTCCGCCTGCACGCAGCGGGCGAAATCGGCGGCGCTCATCCCCGAGAGTATCGCCAGCGCCATCTTCGCCCCCACCCCGCTGACGCGCAGCAGGGCTCGAAACAGGGTGCGCTCCGATTCGCTGGAGAACCCGTAGAGAACATGGGCGTCGTCCCGAACCGCAAGATGGGTAAACAGGATCACCTGCTCGCTTCCGGTTGGAAGATCGTAGAAAGTGGACATGGGCGCTTCCAGCTCGTAACCCACCCCGTTGACCTCGAGCATGAGGAAAGGAGGTTGCCGTTGGACTATCTCTCCGCGCAGCCGTCCGATCATGAAAATCGTCCTCTTCCTGCCGCCAGAATCCTGCCCCGCGTGGAGGTGGCGTGGGCATGGCTGAGCGCCACTGCCAGTGCGTCAGCCTGATCCGCTGTGAGCTTCTGGTCCAGGCCCAGGATGTGCTTCATCATGTGCTGAATCTGCTCCTTGTCCGCGCTGCCGGTGCCGACGACGGACTGTTTGATCATGCGGGGGGTGTATTCGGAGACGGGCAAACCCGCCATCACCGCTGCGCAGATGGCCGCGCCACGGGCCTGACCCAGCTTGAGCGCCGACGCCGCATTCTTCGCCATGAAGACCTGCTCGATGGCCACCTCTTCGGGATCATACTGCTCTATCACTGCGGAGATCTCCCGGAATATCTCACCCAGCCTCAGGGGAAACTCCTTGAAGGAAACGCGGATACACCCGCTCTCCACGTGAACGCTGCGGATGCCGTCGCTGGCGATGATACCGTAGCCGGTTATCCGGGAGCCTGGGTCTATGCCGAGTATGCGGCGCATTCCGCTAGGGCCTGTCAACACTATAGAGAGTCCAGTATTTCATCCGGAATATCCGCATTGGTGTAGACCTCCTGGACATCGTCCAGATCTTCCAGGGCGTCCACCATCTTCAGCAATGTCTCCGCCGCATCACGATCGAGTTCGGCGGTTGTCGATGCCTGGAAAGTAACTTCCGCATTGTCCGGCGGAGCCCCCACGGCCATCATGGCATTCCTGACCCCATCGAAGTCCTCCGGCGTGGTGATCACATCCATCGAGCCGTCATCGCCGCTGACCACGTCTTCCGCCCCTGCCTCAAGGGCCGCCTCCATGATGGCGTCCTCGTCGGCACCGGGGCCGTAGCTGATGATCCCCTGCTTGTTGAACAGGTAGGCGACCGACCCGTCGGTCCCGAGATTGCCCCCGTACTTGCTGAAGGCGTGGCGCACCTCGGATGCGGTGCGGTTGCGGTTGTCGGTCATGCAGTCAACGATCACCGCCGTTCCCCCGGTGCCGTACCCCTCGTAGCGGATCTCCTCGTAGTTTTCGCCCTCGCTGCCGCCCGCACCCCGGTCGATGGCCCGCTTGATGGTGTCTTTGGGCATATTGGCGGCCATGGCCTTGTCCAGTGCGAGGCGCAGGCGGGGGTTGGAATCCACATCGCCGCCGCCGGTTCTGGCGGCAACGGTCACTTCACGAATCAGTTTGGTCCAGATCTTGCCCCGTTTGCGGTCATTCGCCGCCTTTTTATGCTTGATATTCGCCCACTTACTGTGCCCGGCCATAAAAACCTCTTGAGATACGCTGTTCGCGCCGAAGTTTACCATCCCGGAGGGTCTGTCAGGAACCTGATTGCCGGGCCACGTCCCGCTGGAATTCACGCCTGTCGAAGCGGTATAGTTACGCCCTCACTCATCACAGGTCCCTTCTCTGCGTGGAAAATCAACAACCCGGTTCCGTCATCGCGGACACGCCCTTCGATTCCCTCCAGGAACAGTCCTACAGGGACTGGCGGGAACAGAAACTTCAGGACTATCCCCGAAAGCTGGATCAGCTGGTGGTGGAGATTAAAGATCCTCTGAATCTCACAGACAACGAGTTTCAGGCGCTCATGAAACGCCTGCGCAAGACCAACATGGCGATCTACGCCGGTCCCGGGGACCCGGATTCCGACAGGGACATGGTCCGCGGCCTTGCGAGGCGTTTCGGTCTGGAGCACCTGGACAACCACATGGGCGCCGACGATGATGCAATCAGCTCGCTGACGGTTCAGCAGGATGCCCTGCACAAGGGTTTCATACCCTACACCACCCGGCCCATTGCCTGGCATACCGACGGTTATTACAACGATCCGGAACACCAGATCCTGGGCATGGTACTGCACTGTGTCCGGCCGGCCGCCGAGGGCGGCGCCAACCAGCTGCTGGATCACGAGATCCTCTATATGATGCTGCGTGACCGCGATCCCCGGTACATCCAAAGCCTGATGCACCCGGAGGCCATGACCATCCCCGAAAACGTGATGGATGGAAAACTGGTCAGGCCGGCACGTACCGGACCGGTATTCAGCATACTTCAGGGGGGACAGCTGCATATGCGCTACACAGACAGGAGCCGCAGCATCCTGTGGCGTGACGACCCCATGACCCGGGAGGCGGTCGAGGCGCTCAAGGCATTGCTGAAAAGCGAATCGCCTTACCGTTTCGAAGGCAGACTGGCACCGGGCCAGGGGCTCATCTGCAACAATGTGCTGCACACCCGCAGCGGCTTTGAAGACGCGAACGAGGGGCGCCTCCTGTATCGCGCACGCTACTACGACCGTATTGCCAACACCTGACCATGAACGAGAAGACACCCAAGAGAGTCCCTGTCGACATCAAGCTGCACAGCAAGTCCCGTCTGCTGGTGGTAAATTTTTCTGACGGCATGGCGTTCGAACTGCCCTGCGAGTATCTGCGGGTCTTCTCCCGGGCCAAGGAAGTGCGCACCATGGATGCGCCCGTGGTCGGAAAGGAAAATGTGAACATCACCGGTATCGAACCCCAGGGGCAGTATGCGGTCAGGCTGCTGTTCGACGACGGCCACGAAACTGGGATCTACTCATGGGACACCCTTTACGAACTGGGCGAGAAACGGCAGGAAAACTGGCAGAACTATCTGGATCGGGTGACAGCAATGGGTGTCAAACGCCGGGATGAAACCACCGGCGCGCCGCGCAGCATCCGGCTGCTCTACTTCACCTACCTGGCAAAGCAGCTGCGCAGGGAATCCGAGGAGGTACGGATACCCGATTCGGTGACCGACGTGAAAACCCTGGTGGCATGGCTGAAACGGGAAAAACAGCAGCAGGCCTATCTGTTCCGGGACGGCAGCTTCCAGGTGGTCGTGAACAAGCAGTTCTCGGAGCCCTTCACGCGACTGGAAGACGGCGACGAGGTGGGACTGGTGCCCACCTCGCCCATTGCGCCGACACCTGACCGGCAGTAATCAGACAATGTGTAGGGCCTGTTAACAGGACCTAGTACGGATTCAGCTGGCTCATTCGTCCTCTACACTATTCGCCACGATCGCCATCTTCACCAGCTCCGCCAATGACGATGCCTGCATCTTCTCCATGACCCGGGCACGGTGGGCCTCCACCGTCTTGGAGCTGACGCCCAGGGTCTTGGCGATATCCTTGTTGGCCCGTCCGCTGGTCACCATCTCCATCACCTCATGCTCTCTGGGGGTGAGATGGACAAGGCGGGTCGCGATGTCAGCCCGGGCGGACTGGGCCGTGCGCTGGCCCACGTCCTTTATCAGGGCGTTGCGGATGCTCTCCAGCAGCAGCTCGTCGTTGAAGGGCTTTTCTATGAAATCCACGGCACCGGCCTTCATGGCACGCACTGCCATGGGAACATCCCCGTGCCCGGTGATGATGATGATGGGTATCTTGATCTGCTGCTCGAGGAACTGCTCCTGCAGTTCCAGACCGCTCATGCCGGGCATTCGGACATCCAGCAGCAGGCAGCCTGCCCTGCCCGGATAATAATCCTTGATGAAATCGTCCGCCGAGGCATAGGTTCTCACCGTCAGCCCCACCGACTCGATGAGCCATTTCAAGGAATTTCGCATGGCCTGATCGTCGTCCACCACGAATACGGTCGCTTGCTTGCTCATATCGCTGATGCTTCCTCGATTTTCAGGTAACCCGGCAGTATCACACAGAACCGGCTGCCTCCCTCCGGCAGGGGCTCGGCGGTTATCTTACCATTGTGATCTTCCACAATAGTCTGGCTGATCACCAGTCCCATTCCCATACCCCCCTCCTTGGTGGAGAAAAAGGGCTCGAACAGATGGGCGGCTGCCTCGGCGTCTATACCGGATCCGGCATCTTCAACCGCCACCAAAATCGAATTTTCGGCCATACGTTCGGTTCTGACAACCAGCCTGCGCCCGGGTTCAGGCACTTCGAGCAGCGCGTCCAGAGCGTTGCGAATCAGGTTCAGAAGTACCTGCTCTATCTGAACCACGTCGACCTTGATCTTCAGGCTTTCCAGGCTCAACGCCTGCTCGATCTTCACCTGTGATTTCTTGGCATCGAACTCGACGAATGAGCAGACCTCCCTGACCAGATCGTTGATGTCGGCAACACTGCGAACAGGCGGCTGTTTTCCCACCATGGAACGCAGCCGGCGGATGATCTCCGCCGCCCGGGTGGCCTGGCTGTTGATCTGCCCCAGTGCATAAATCAGATCCTCCTTATCCCGACCGCTGGATTGCAGGCGCCGGGTACAGCCGTTGGCATAATTGGCGATTGCCGACAACGGCTGGTTCAGCTCGTGTGCCAGTCCGGTCGCCATCTCGCCCATGGTGCTGAGGCGGCTGACGTGCACCAGTTCCTGCTGATGCTGCCGCGCCTGCTGCTCGGCAAGATGCACGTCGGTGATATCGCGGCCGTAGATATTGACGTAATCCAGGTCCGTGACCGGCGCCATCAGCAACGAGTAGGTGCGGCGATCGCAGGTCAGCTCCGTTTCCAGGTCCCGGCCTGACGCGAAAACTTCAGCGATCCGCCGGCGCCAGTACTGGGGCAGCGTCTGGCCCCGCTCACACCCCCAATACTCCAGAAGATGATCGCTGGAGGGATTGGCATAAGTGATCACCCCTAGGCGGTTCACGCGCAGCACCGGACTCGGGCTCTCCGCCGGGAACTTGGCAAGACTGTTGATCTCCTGCTCTGCCTTTTTCCTGTTCGAGATGTCATGCATGTAGACGGTCAGTACCACCCTGTCCTTCAGCTGAATGGGCTTGATCGCCACCTCTACCGGAAATGCGGTACCGTCGGCGCGCCTGGCCTCCATTTCGCTTCGGGCATCGGGCTGGATCCCTGCCTGGGCAGCGCTGAACCGATTCAACAGCCTCTGGAACCGGCGGTAGCTGCGCGGCTCTATGATCAGGGATTGGAAATCGGCCTCGATCACATTGATGCGCCGGTGGCCAAACATCTCCTCTGCCGTGTGGTTGAATTCCACAATCTGGCCGGCCTCGTCTATGGTGATGATGGCATCCAGGGCTGCTTCCATGATCGCCTGCTTTAACGCCTCCGATTCCTGCATCTCGGATTCGTGCTCCTCGCGCATCTCATCCCTTGCCCTTCGAACCTGACGTATGAACTGCCTGATCCAATCTTCGAGCACGAAGATCTGGTTGCCCGACTCTATTACCGGCTGTTCGCCGCCGAGTGCAATGCGGGAGAAGCCGGACATGCGCCGCAGCATCCGGTTCAACCGCTCGGAGAGCAGATAGAACACCAGGGTGAACACGGTGATGAAGGTGGCCGCCGCCACAACCCGCTGATGACGCGCCACACGTGCCACCCTCTGACTGGTGGCCTCCACGGCGCTGAGCGGCACCAGGGTGGCGAACTGGATATTGAAATCGCCGCCATACTCGAAAAACGACTGGGAGGTGACAAGGTATTCCCGGGCGATCTCATCCACGCCCGTCCCACCGGCAACGCTGGCGGGATCGCTGCTGGTAAGAAACCGCTGCTCGTCCGCATCCAGCAGGCCCACCACCACACCGCTGGCCGACACCCCCTGCTGGGAAGCCTTCAGAAACTCGCTGTCGATAGGGGTCACCATGGTAAGGAATCCCATGTTGGTGCCCGTGGCATCCTCCGTCGTGTCGGTCACAAGAAGATAGGGCTTGCCCTGCAGGGTGGTCATGTAGGACTGTACCCGGCTTTCGTTGAGGAACAGCTCATCCACGCTGAGCAGTTCACCGGGCAATGATGTTCTCCTCACATTGTAGAGTTCGCGGGTGCGGCCCTTGATGTCCAGAAGCAGAATGTGGCTGGGCCTGACCAGCGTCTGCCAGAGCGAGGCCCCGGGCAGCCAGGGAGGATTTTCATAATAGATCAGGGGTGAATAACCATCGCTGTCGTACCAGTAGATGGGCTCCAGGTAACTGGAAAGCAGCCGATGGTTGGACAGCAGCCGGGTTGCTGAGCTGTGTGCCGTGAGATAGTTTTCGAAGCGAATCAGGGTTTCCCGGGCCTGCTGATCCATGCGTGTACTCAGCTCCGCGGAAAAAATCTTTCGCAGGGCGCGCGGCTGAACCTGTTCGAGCACCACCCAGATCGAAATGCCGCATAGCAATCCGATCAGGAGGGACAACAGCGGCATGGGAATGCGTCTCAACAGAGGAAACTTCGTTAGCCGCGGTGGAATCTGCGAAATGCTCAAACCGTACCCGTCCCCCGTTAGGTTTTCCCGATGGGAAGTCATATGGAGAATCCCGGATCAACCTCCGTCCGGGCCGTCGACAGACAACACAATACCTTGTCCGGAAAAAGTTATTATGAATGGCAATGGGTCTGTCTTCCAGCCACGCACGCACCCGCAGCGCGATCGAAGCTGACGACACGAGGGAAAGATGGGACGGGGCCGCTGGGCCCGCCACTGCTAAGTCACGGTGTTAAAGGCCGGAAACTGCCAGCTGATCAACCGGTTGCCGCAAACTGCCGAACAGCAAATCGTGCAGGGATTCATGGAATGCCGCATCCACGTCGTTGAACATGAGGCCTACACCCCCGTCGTGATTGTGAACCACGAGGGCCTCGATGGAGAATCGGCGCATGACATTGGCGTCGAGTAATTTCAATGCCACCTTGACGATGGAATTCACCGGCAGCCAGAAACTGCCCATATCGACGAGCATGCCGCCCATCCCGATGTCACGGGTCTTACAGCGGACTCTGCCGAGCCGCAGATGATTCAGTTCGATATCCAGTACCAGCACTTTACGAATAGAATAGCGATGCTCCATGCCTGCCTCCCTGAGGCCGGGCGTTAAGACCGGCCTATAAATCCCCATTGCTCCGTTTCTGGATCATTTTTTTTGTACCGGATCAGATCAAGTATGGTAAAAAAAGACAAACAGTAAAGCCTCGTATGAAAAAAATGATTGGTAACATCGTGTTAGCTGCCTGTAGCCCACCGAAAAATGGCTGATAAAACCCCTGCCGCAGGCAATCTGGCGGCCCCTGGCCTGTTTCGCCGTCTGGCGTCCATCACCTACGACAGCATGCTGGTCATCGGACTTATGGTCCTGGCCATCACCCTGGTGGTGATCCCCCTGGGGATTTTTCTGGGCTGGGATGGAATAGACACCGCGGCCCTGCGCCGCAACCCCTTCTATATCGCCTACCTGTGCCTGGTGCCTGCCCTGTTCTTCATAGGCTTCTGGAGTCTGGCGGGAGAGACTCTCGGCATGCGGGCCTGGCGCATGCGCATCGTTCGCAGTGACGGCGGCAGACCCACGCTGGGGGAGGCCACCATACGCTACCTCGCGGCGATCCTGTCCTGGGCCGCCCTGGGGCTGGGATTTCTCTGGATTCTTTTCGACGGGGAACGGATGGCCTGGCATGACAGGCTCTCAGGCACCCGGCTTGTCCTCGTGCCCAGGCGTGCTGCCAGGAACAAACGCAGCACACCCTGACCCGTTCCATTGCTTCTTCAACGGGCCACCTTCACCCGAAACAGGCCCGCATCAACCGAGGTGACTGCGACCCGCTGCCCGGCACTCAACTGTTCGTCGGCACCAGCCTCCGGTTCGACTCTCCAGTCGACACCGGAATAGCGATGCAGTCCTGACGCCGATGCCGTGACATCCTGCTTCAGTACGAATTCGTAGCCTATCAGGTCGCTGGTGTGTTGCCGTTTCGGTACCTTGTGGTCCTGCAATTTTTTCAGCGGCTTCCAAAGCACCGCACCGGCAGCACCCGTGGCAATACCGAAACAGGCGATGCCGGCGGTCCAGGTTTCCGGCAGCAAACCTGACATCATCGCCAATCCCGTAACGAGTGCGCCAATGCCCGCAAAAAGCAGGATGATGGTCGTAAACCCGAACAACAGCACCTCGGCCGCAAGCAGTGCAAAACCGACAGCAACCCAGAAACCGGGCTGGTGCATGTCGATGTAATCGATCATAAAGCCTCTCCGGGGCGGTTCTTGTTCAGTGCATTGATAATGGTCATGGCCTCGGCAACCATGTTGGACGCGCCGGTCTTGTCATCGTTCAGCAGCACCACGGAAGATTCCCTGGCTATGGCTTCCTTCGCCGCAATCGCCTGTTCGGCAAGCTCCAACTGCACGGCTTTCTGCCCGGCCTCCTCGATGGCGACGGCGCCCACAACCTTCAGCGCCTTGGCTTTTGCGACAGCGACCGCAAAGATCGCCTGGGCCTCGCCCTCGGCCTTCAGTATCTGCTCTGCCTTGTCTGCCTCAGCCGCCAACACCCTTGCCCGCTTGTCGCCTTCGGCAACATTGATCGCCGACTGGCGTTCACCTTCCGATTCGAGGATGACCGCACGCTTCTCGCGCTCAGCCTTCATCTGCCGCTCCATGGCTTCCAGAACCGTGCGCGGCGGCTCGATATCCTTGATCTCGTAACGCAGCACCTGCACACCCCATGGCCCGGCCGCCTCATTGATCGCAGCCACGATGTTGGTGTTCAGCACCTCGCGCTCCTCGAAGCTCTTGTCCAGTTCTATCTTGCCGATCTCGCTGCGCATCGTGGTCTGCGCCAGCTGTGTCACCGCATAGACATAATCGTCGACCCCGTAAGAGGCCTTGTAGGGATCGATCACCTTAAGATAGAGCACACCATCGACGACCAGTGAGATATTATCCCGCGTAATCGCCCCCTGGCTCGGTACATCAACCGCCTGCTCCTTCAGGGTTCGGTCGTAGCTCACCTTGTCGATAAAGGGCACGAGGAAGTTCAGCCCCGCCACCATGGTCTTGTTGAACTTACCGAAACGTTCGACAACATAAGCCTGGTTCTGGGGTACGAACTTGACCGTAACCTTGGCCACGACAAAGACCAGCACTCCGAGGCCAACCCAGAAATTTAAGACGAGGTCGAGTATATCCAGCATGGTACATCTCCATTGTTAGCAGTCCGCGATCATGTACTGAAAACCAGCCAGGCGCAAACCGGCTGGAAATCATTAGCGGCTGGATGAAAAATCGGTTTAATCTGTCAGAGACAAACCCGACAGATTTTACTCTGCGATGGAATCTGAACCCGGGCGGGTTTCAGTCTGGAAGGTGGGTGGGGTATACCGTCTACTTGTTGCCCTCATCCTGCTTGTGTACCTGCGAAGCGTCGGTCACCGAATCCGTCAGCGCCTTGAAGTAGGACAGAACGTTCTCTATGGCTCGCACCGAGAGTTCTGCCTGCCTGGCGACCGCATCCGTACTCACCTTTCCCTGGGAGAAGGATTGCATGGTCTCCATGGCCTCGCTCACCGCATCCTGAAACAGTGCGGTCTGACGGCTGGCCAGTTCCGATGTGTTGTCCATCAGTTTACGATTATGCCCCGCCAGCAACTCCAGGCTATCGCGGTGCTTGTCCAAAATGGCATCGAGATGCAGGTGGCCCAGACCAAAGCCGCCGAATGTGTTCCTGACCTGTTCAGTCAATGCTTCGGCGTCTGTTTGTTCGAATATACCCCCCGCTTGCGTTTGATACCTCGCATCGACCTCCCGCTCGGCCTCCAGCCAGTCATCTATGGGGTCTCCTCCGACGAATCCGCGCTGCTGGACACGGGTGTAGGCCTTCTCGGTAATCAACAACCAGCGTTCACCTGGAGAAATAGTCTGTCTGTCACCCGCCGGCAGTTCGGGGGACGGCATCGGGACGGCCTTTTGAAGGTTTGAATCTTCATTTCTCGTCATCATTGCTACGCCCTCCGGGTCAAATGGTTTCGACGATTGCCGCAATGCTGCACTCTGAGCCAGCCCTCTCCGGTCATAAAATTGTTACTTGGGGGGTGGATGGACACTACCGGCGCACAAGCGCACATCTGCCTTTGCTCGGGCGAGTATTGAAAAACATAACTATCTGATTTTATTATGATCCACCTCCAAGTGAGCAGCCTCGTTGAAATAAGGCCGCAGGGACGTCCTGTCGCATCGTAAGGAACCGGTACCAGTCAGGATAAATGACCCCGTCCGACATCTTGCCTTCGATGCATTAATCTCTATTATAGCTGGCAAAGGAAATTGCTCCAGACCACAGGAAGAATTCTGAAAGAATTACCAGGGGTTACGATGACAACAAGAACAACATCCAAAAAAGCCAGGTTGCCAAAGGGGGTAATGTTGAACGCATACCCCGACAGCATTGGGACCAATCAGGCCGATACCGTGGCAATGCTGCAAAGACCGGAGTTCCAAGACGCCTTTTCACTTTTCTACATTCTTCCCACATTCTTCAACAACGATCTGGACCGCGGCTTTTCCGTCATCGATTACGATCTGAATCAGGCGCTTGTTTCCCGGGAGGACCTGGAGGCGCTGGACAAGCTCGGCATCATGTTGAAGTTCGATCTTGTCCTGAACCACCTTTCCGTGGGCTCACCCCAGTTTCAGGACATGCTGAAAAAGGGCGATGCGTCGCCATACAGGAATTTCTTTATCGACTGGAACGAGTTCTGGGACTCGCACGGGGAGATGGGCGGCGATGGCTATGTGATCCCGAAACAGGAGTTCCTGCAGCAGCTCTTCATGAGGAAACCCGGCCTCCCGATATTGAAAGTACGTTTCCCCGACGGGTCGGACAGGCCCTACTGGAATACCTTCTATCAGGAAGTGACGTATCAGGCATTAAACCCCGGTGACCTGTCCCAAATCGAGGGACTCACACCGGAACAGGCGGAAACCATCGCGGGGACCCTGAACGAGGCTATTAAGGCAAGGACGAATATCGACGAGATAGACCTGGGTGCCTATTCGGAATACCGGGACGAAGTGATTTCCGTTGTTGAGCAGAACCGCATGTATCTCGGTCAAATGGACCTGAATGCCCAATCCGAAGGCGTATGGGAATTTTATGACGAGACTATGCGGAAGCTACGCGACTACGGTGCCAAGCTTGTCAGGCTCGATGCCTTCGCCTATCTGCACAAGCAGCCGGGCATGACCAATTTCTTCAATAAGCCGGGCACCTGGGAATACCTGGAAAGGCTTAAAGGCATCGCCGAAAAGCATGAGCTGATCCTGCTCCCCGAGATACATTCCGAATATGGCTATGGGCTTCACGAGGAGGTTGCGGACAAGGGCTTCCCCATCTATGACTTTTTCCTGCCCGGCCTGGTTATCGATGCCCTGGATCGCGGTACGAATATCCATCTCCTGAATTGGATGAAAGAACTTTATGAGAAGGGTATAGAAACGGTCAACATGCTCGGCTGCCATGACGGCATTCCGGTGCTGGATCTGAGAGGAAAGGAGCTTCTCGGCATCTCCAAGACGGGTCTGCTTACGGATCAGCAGATCGACGCAGTCATGGAGAGAATCCTGGACAGGGGCGGCAGGGTAAAGAACCTGTTCGGGCCGGACGGCAAAAAGATCTCCTATTATCAGGTCAACGCAACTTTCTTCAGCGCCCTCGGCGAAGACGAAAAAAAGCTGCTGCTCGCCCGTGCGATACAGATGTTCATGCCCGGCATACCCCAGGTATGGTATCTCGACCTGTTCGCCGGGAAAAACAACTACGCCGCGGCAGACAGCGGCGCTACCGCGGGACACAAGGAGATAAACCGCACGACGCTCACAAATGACGATATCGACCGGGGACTGAAGACTCCCATCGTGCGGGACCAGCTTAAACTCATGCGGCTGCGCAACACCTCACCGGCCTTCGAAGGCGAGCTGGAGATTGAAGATACCGATGAGCATCTCTTGTGTCTGACCTGGACAAGGGATTCCTGCTCAGTGACATTAAAGGCCGATCTGCGCGATTACAGCTTCACCATCGAGCAAAAGGACAGCAAAGGCGAGGATAGCTCCCTGGCCTACGGCTGAACCGGGCGAGATTGAGAATAAACTAACGCGGTATCCGTCCAGAAACGCGTGTATTCCGGAAACCACGTCATCCCGGCGCAGGCCGGGATCCAGAGAATTCAGTGGCTTACTGGATTCCGGCCTGCGCCGGAATGACGGAAGATGCTGTTTATGGACGGACACTCACCAAATCCTACGAGTTATTGATCTCTTCTAGACAACCAGAGCATTATCCGGTGGAGGAATAACATGAAAATCCTGGCCACAGATCTGGACCGAACACTGCTACCCAATGGCAAATGGGAAGCGGACGGAAATGCCATCGATCTGTTCAACGAGTTGACGCAACAGCAGAAGGTTCTCGTGGTTTATGTAACCGGAAGAAACCTGAGCCTTACTGAAAATGCGATACGGCAATACGGGGTCAGGTTTCCTGACGTCCTCTGTGGCGACGTCGGC
>JAQYVO010000247.1 GCA_030145425.1 Chromatiales bacterium
CGAATTCCAGCGCATCACGGGGGGCGAAATCGCAGTGACCGCCCTCGGTGGCAAACGGACGGTGGCACAGGCCATCCCAGAAGAGCCCAGCCTGGCCAAGTCCGGTGCCGGCGGCAATCACCATACGATTTCCCGCGGGATTGGGTACACCTTCCTGGAGGGTGACCAGATCCTCTTCCGACAATGCGCCGATTCCCCATGCGGTGGCCTCGAGATCATTCAACAAGCCAACACAGGGGATATCCAACTCGGATTCGAGTCGGTCCGCATCTATGGTCCAGGGCAGGTTGGTGGTGGTGCAGAGGCGGTCTTTTGCAGGACCGGCAAGCCCCAGTCCTGCTGCGTCCGGAATCATCTCTATCGATGCAAGAAAATCCCGGATTACCGCATCAAAGGAGATATAACGCCGGCTTGGGTAAGTCTGCTCATGCAGCGTGTCCAGTCTTCCGTCTCGAGTGTCGAAAAGGGCCAGCCGGGTTTTTGTGCCGCCGATGTCACCGGAAAGGACTTTCATAGGCCCTCAATGTAACCGAATTCAAAAAAGAAAGCCCTCCGAAGAGGGCCTGATTCGTTCACGACCGGTTCTCTGAACCCTGCTACTTGTTTGCGATCTCCTCCAGCTTCCCGGCCTTGATTACCTGCTGGTCCAGGGCCGAGTCCTTGGCGGAGCGCCCGAAGGCCACATCCATCAGCTGGCTGTAGTACACGACCGGCATCTTGAACTTGGTGTTGTGGCGCTGGTTTATCTGATCCTGGTAGATCTCGACGTTCATCTGGCATACAGGGCAGGGCGTGACGATCAGGTCCGCACTGCTGTCGTAGGCGGATTCGATGATGGTCTTGATCATGTCCTGGGACTTCTCGGGTTCCGAAAAGGCCAGGGCGCCGCCGCAGCACTGTACCTTCTTGTCGTAGTTCTGGACCGGGTCTGCCCCCAATGTCTCCACCAGTTTGTCGAGGTACATGGGATTCTCGAAAGATTCGCCGGCGATACCGAAGGGCCGGTTGGTCTGGCAGCCGACATAGCCGGCGATCTTGAGCCCCTCGAGGGGACGTTGAACTTTTCCGCCGATCGTCTCATAACCGATATCCTCTATCAGCACTTCGACCATGTGGCGGATCGGGGTCTCGTTCCTGAGCTTGAGTCCCGCTTCGGCCAGTGCCTGGTTGGTCTCAGCCATCAGCCCGTCGTCTTCGTGGAAGCGCTCTGCGGCCTCCCGCGTGGCCAGCCAGCAGGCGGCACAGGTGGCAACGATGTCCTGGCCCGTGTTGTGCTGTTCGGACAGGGCGATATTGCGGGCCGAAAGGGTCAGGCGGGGCAGTTCGCCGCCACCACCGTAGCCGATGGAGGCGGCGCAGCAGTTCCAGTCCGGTATCTGGTTGATCTTTACGTCGAGTTCCTCGCACATCGTCTCGACGGATTTCTGCATGTTGGATGAGGATGCACCTTGCTGGGAGGAACACCCGGGATAGAAGGAGTACTCTTTCTTAGCCATTGTGGTTCCTCTCAGTTACCGCTCTTCTGGATGCGTGCATCTTCCAGTTCATGCGCCTTCTTCATGATCTTCTGAAAGCCGCTAAGGTCTTTGACACCGTGGCCGCCGAACGCCTCGTTGACGGCCATGCGCTTCGTCTTGAGCATGCCCAGACCTATGTCTTTCATTTTCAGGGAGGTTTTGACGCCTTCACCGAAGCCGTTCATGAAGTAGAGGCTCAGACCCAGTTTCAGTTCGTTGACCCGCCCCTTCTTGTTCAGGTTCTGCCAGAATTTCTGGGCGAACTTCTGGGTCGGCTGGTTTTTTGGCACCAGACCCAGGCGCTGGGCGTAGTGGGCCAGGCCGTGCATGATGTGGGTGATGGGCAGTCCCCTGGGGCAGCGGGCGATGCAGTTGTAGCAGGAGGTGCACATCCACATGGAATCCGAGCTGAGCACAGCCTCGCGCTTGCCGGCACGAATCATCATGAAGATCTCCTGGGGCGGATGCTCCCAGGCATTGCCGAGGGGGCAGGAGCCTGCGCAGACACCGCACTGCATGCACATCTTGACCCATTCGCCCTCTTCCACGTTCGCCTCGACTTCCTGGAGGAAGCTGTTGCGATACTGTTCGACCATTGCGGTATTCAATTCAGTCATGTTTTGTCCCCTTTGTAGGGTAGTCCTGGTTTCCGACCAATTCCACTCCACAAAAAGCTGTTGAATTCCAACCTTTCCTGAGCTTCATCCTCAGAACTTGAACGGGCTCATGCCGATCTTTTCCACGGTTTCGGCCATGTCATTGATCAGTTTGGGCGCACGCTGGATATCGGTGATGGCGACCTCGTAGGAGGCCACGCGTTCCGGTTCCAGATTGAGGGTCTGCAGGGTGTCACCCACCTTGCTCATGCGCTCCAGGCCCATCTCCGAACCCTTTACGAAATGGCACTGATAGTCGTCGCCCTTCTGGCAGCCCATGAGAACGATGCCGTCGTAGCCGTTGTTCAGGGAATCGGTGACCCAGGAGAGGCTTATCGAACCCAGGCAGCGTATCGGTATGACACGGGCCCACTGGGTGATCTCCACGCCGTTCATGGCCGCCTGGTCGAGCGCCGGGTAGGCGTCATTTTCACAGGCAAGCACCAGGATACGGGGCTTCTCATCCCATTCCTCGGGGACCTCGACGTTCTTGATCTGCTGGCCCACGGTGTCAACGGAATAGTTCTCGAATGAGATTACGCGCACCGGGCAGGCGCCCATACAGGTTCCGCAACGGCGGCAGCGCGCCTCGTTGAACATCGGGTAGCTTTTCTCGTCTTCGTTGATAGCGCCGAAGGGACATTCCACCGTGCAGCGCTTGCACTGGGTGCATCCCTCTTTGCGAAAGCTCGGGAAGGAGAGATCGCCGGATCTCGGGTGTGCGGCGCGGCCCTTGCCCGCATTCTCCGCGGCCTGGATCGCCTTCATGGCGGCACCGGCAGCGTCGTCGGCGGCCTGGCGCATATCCATGGGCCGGCGCGTCGGTCCCGCTGCATAGATCCCCGTGCGGCGTGTTTCGTATGGGAAGCAGATGAAGTGGGAATCCGTGAAGCCGTACTTCAGGTGAGGAAGATCCGTGCCCTGGCGATAATCCAGGTTGAGGATGGAAGGTGGGGCATTTTCCAGCAGGGCCCTGGCCTTTTCCTTCTCCGCCTCGTCCTCAGCCTCTTCCACGGCCAGCTGGGCGTAGGGATCCGGACCCGTGTTGGGCATCATGCCCACGTCCAGTACCACCAGGTCGCACTGCATGGTCGCGTCGTCGTTGAGGATCAGGTCCTTGAATTTCACCTCCAGGGTGCTGCCGGGCACCACTTCGGTTACCGCGCCCTTGGAGAAGGTGATCATCTTCTGCTGGCCGGCGCGATAGAAGTCTTCTCCCGCCGCACCCGGGGTGCGCAGATTGTCAAACAGGATGGTGGTGTCGCAGTCGCCGTTGAGCTCCTTGAAATACATCGCCTGTTTGATGGCGATCATGTCACCGATCCCGGAGTGATACGGCAGCTGGTTTTCTTCCGTGGAGTTTTGTCCGACGTTCTGGACAAATGCCACCGATTTAACCTCTTTGCCGTCAGACGGGCGTTTAACGGGACCGCCGCCGGCCTGCATGACGAGACCTTCCAGCTCCTCGTTGGTGACGATATCGGCACTCTTGTCATAGGCATACTGGGGCAGCGCACTGGGATCGTAAAGCTTGAACCCCGTGGCCTGGATGATGGCCCCGAAAGAGACGGACTGTGAACTGCCGGATTCGGTGGCGATCTCGACGTTGAACCGGCCCGGTGCGCCTTCGGTCTTGGCGACCATACTGTTCAGGTGGACGGTAATGCCGTCGTTTGCCTCGATATCCGCGATCATCTGTTTGACCCCGGTATCCTGGGGATCGGCATAGGGGGAGCGGGTTGGGATCGATTTGTAGTATCCGGCGGCATGCCCGCCGAGCGCAGCGTTTTTCTCGACGATATGAACCGGGTATCCGGCGGCTGCAGATTCCAGTGCCGCGGTCATCCCTGTGATGCCTCCGCCCACGACCAGGATCTGCTTGTTCAGTTCCTGCTCTCGGGAGCCGGAGGGCTGGATCATGAACTTGACCTCGGCCGCGGCCATGCGGATATAGTCGTCCGCCATCTCCTGGGTGGTCTCCCGGTTTTCATCGGAGTCGGGGCGCACCCAGATCACGCCTTCCCTAAGATTGGCGCGGGACATGGCCACATCGGTAAAGTTGAAGGCCTCGACCTTGGCGCGGCGGGAACAGGCAGCGATCATAATGTGGGTGACACCCTCGTTGGCGATGTCATCCCGGATCATCTTTACGCCTTCCTGGCTACACAGCATCTCGTGCTGTTTGCAGGATTGCATTTTGCCGTCGCGGGTCGCGATGGTTTCCAGTTGACCGGCGTCCAATCGTTCGCCGATGCCACAGCCGGTGCAGATATACCCGGCGAATTTTTTTTCGTCAGCCACGTTATTGACCCTCCGTTCCGGCGACGCGGTTCACTACCTGGATGGCACGCAGCGCGGCCCCGGTGGCCTGCTGGACGGCACGGTTCACGTCCAGGGCATCGGATGCGCAGCCTGCGGCGAACACCCCGCCGTTTTCCGGTGCGGGCTCGATGAAGCCCTCCTCATTGATACTGATGTCCACCGGAAACGTCCCCTTGTCGACACTGGGCTCCATGCCGACCGCCAAAATCACCAGATCATGCTCGGTGGCATAACGGTCATAGCCGCCGTTTCCGTCCCGGTTGTAACTTTCCACGTCCACACCGTGTAATACAGGATTGCCGTTTTCGCTGTTCTCGGTAATGGAAGCCACTTTGGACTTGAGGAAAGAGACGTTCGGGTTGTTTTTCACCCGCGTGTAGAAATCCTCGAAGCGGTCGATGGCGCGGATGTCGATGTAATAGATGGTTGATTTGCCGTCGTCGCCCCAGGCGTCCTGCACGAAGTGAGTCTGTTTCAGGGTTGCCATGCAGCAGATGCGCGAACAGTGCAGCAGATGGTTATGATCCCTGGATCCCGCACACTGGATAAAGGCGACATTCTTCGCCTCCTTGCCGTCGGAGGGACGCAGCAGCTTGCCGCCGGTGGGGCCCTGGGGATCGGCCATGCGTTCGAACTCGACGTTCGTTATCACGTTTGCGAACCGATCATAGCCGGAGGGTTGTATCTTGTTGGCGTCATAGGGTCGCCAGCCGGTAGCCCAGACGATGGCACCGGCCTTGAAGGTCAGGGTCTCTTCCTGCATGTCCAGATCGACAGCATTGACCTTACAGGCCGCTTTGGCCTTGTCCGCGTCCTCCGTGCCAATGATGCGCCGATCCAGTACATACCGCTGGGGATGGGCCATCTTGTGAGGCAGATAGGCACCCTTGCGTTTGCTCATACCACCCAGGCCATAGTTGAATTCATTGTCGAACTCGGTCTCCACCGCACGGGTACAGTCACCGCAGCCGGTGCAGTTCTCGTTGACGTAACGGGGGCTGATCCTGATGGTTGCGCTGTAATCGCCCGCTTCACCCTGGACCTCGGTCACCTCAGCCATGGTAATGATGGTGAGGTTTGGATTCATCTTGGCCCGTCGCTGGTTGATCTCCAGGCCACAGGTCGGGAAACAGAGTTTGGGAAAATACTTGTAGAGCTGGGTGATGCGCCCGCCAACAAACGGGCGTTTCTCGACCAGCACAACCTGTTTTCCGGTTTCGGCGGCTTCCAGTGCGGCAGTCAGGCCGCTGATCCCGCCCCCTACCACCAGAATAGTCTGGTTGGTTGCAATTACTTCCGTCATGGATAGTCCTCCGTCGCGGAAAGGGCTTTAACTTCTGATGTTGGATGCAGGCCTGTGATTGACTGTAATACTGGGTTATTGCACCGTTACGCAGACCACGGCCTGCCTGTAAATCAGTATTCGGTAAGATACTCCGCTGGACAATATCCGGCCACTGATACACCACAATCAATTGACCGTACTTTCCAATGTGCGCATAGAGCTGATGTATGTGGGCGGCGGTACCGGACTGATTTTCTGTTGAGATTCTCAACTTCTCCTGGCAAGCTGC
>JAQYVO010000249.1 GCA_030145425.1 Chromatiales bacterium
GAGGCTTGGTCTTTTCGAACAGTTCGAGCTGATCCGGCGTGGCCTCCTTCTGGTGCCTTGATTTCCACTCCCCGTAGGACATGCCGTAAATGGCCTCCAGTGCCTCTTCCTTGGTGACCGGCACGCCCTGTTCATCGGCCGCGGCCTTGTACCATTTGGACAGGCAGTTACGGCAGAAACCGGCAAGATTCATGATGTCGATGTTCTGTACGTCGATGCGCTGCCGAAGATGATTCACCAACCCCCGAAAAGCCGCCGCCTCAAGTCTGATCCTGGTTATCTCGTCCACTGTTGTCTCCCGTTTGATTCCTGATAATTTCCATCAGTTTAACCTGTCACTGAGCCTGGTACATTCCACAAACGTAGCCCGGATATAGCGAAAGCGTGATCCGGGATCTACGGACCTGAAAGATTCCCCCTGGATTCCCATTCGATTTATCCAGGTTGCATGGCTGCACATCCGATTTCGCCCAAGCGACAGCTTTGCATCGAAACAGGAGAATAATCTTCCCTGGGGGCTCAATTTCCCTTTCCGGCTGCCGATGCAAAGGTAACAGAATCTTAAGACATTTCCCGTGTCCTCCGGGACGCGCCAAAAAACAGAGAAACTCTATGGAAATAACTCCTTATCTGAAGCTGATGGTGCAGAAAAACGGTTCGGACCTGTTCTTCAGTACAGGTGCGCCTCCGAATTTGAAGACCGAGGGCAGAACCATGCCGATCGGCGATACGCCCATGGCGCCGGGAATAGTGCGCAAACTGGCCTATTCCATCATGAGCGACACCCAAATCTCCGAGTTCGAATCCACCATGGAGGGTAATCTCGCCATCTCCATGGGTGGTCTGGGCCGCTTTCGGGTAAATGTCTTCCGTCAAAGGGGAGACGTGGCGATGGTGATCCGTTACATCAAGGGCCAGATTCCCACCATCGAGGAACTCAAACTTCCACAGACGCTCAAGGAGTTGGTCCTGGAACCGCGAGGCCTGGTACTGGTGGTGGGATCCACCGGATCGGGTAAATCCACCACGCTGGCGTCCATGATAGGCCATCGAAACGCGAACGCCACCGGACACATTCTCACTATCGAGGATCCGGTGGAATTCCTGCACACGCACAAGCAATCCGTGGTGGATCAGCGTGAGGTGGGGCTGGACACCCTCTCCTATGAAGCAGCGCTGAAAAACGCCATGCGGGAGGCGCCGGATGTGATCCTGATCGGCGAGATCAGGGACCGGGCCACCATGCAGCACGCCATCGCCTATGCGGAAACCGGGCATCTCTGCCTCTCGACCCTGCATGCAAACAATGCCAACCAGGCACTGGACCGCATCATCAACTTCTTCCCAGACACCGCCCATCATCAGCTGTTCATGGACCTGTCTTTGAACCTGCGGGCCGTTGTCTCCCAAAGATTGGTCAAGAGCAAGGATGGAAAGCGGGTTCCGGCAGTGGAGATCATGCTGCTTTCGACTTTCGTGGCGGAACTGATCCAGAAAGGCGATGTCCACGCCATCAAGGAAGCCATGGAACAGGGCAACGAGCGGGGCATGCAGACCTTTGATCAGGCCCTCTACGATCTCTACTCGGAAGGACAAATCACCATGGAGGAGGCCCTGAAGCACGCGGACTCCCGCAACAACCTTTCACTGCGGATCAGGCTGGATGAGAGCACCAACATCAGTTCGCCCCAGGGGCTGAAGATCCATGACGAGGAGTACTTCTGAGCAACTCAGCTGTTCTTGGCCGAATGAATTCGGCCCTACAAGGGATTCTGTAGGGTCGAATTCATTCGACCGATGCTTGAGTTGATTCAACCTGTGTAGATGATCAGGCATCACAACCCAGGCAAGGGAAATAATATCGCCATGTTCGTGCAATCGTCGGAATAATGATGGCTGATGGCCAAATGAATTCGGCCCTACAACGGTAATCTACCCGATTGATCAGGGGAAGAGCCCTTTCCTGAAACCATTCACTGCGTCTTCCAATGCATTCAAGCTCATTTATAATGGCTCACAATTTTTGAGCCAGCACCGGGTACCGCATGGACTACAACACCGATAACCATTTTCTGCCCCTGATCCACAGCAAACCAAAGAAGAATCTGACCCAGCTGCCTGCCCTGGGTATGAAACCAAAAGATCTGGCCCAGGATTTCAAGCACTACTTTGCCCACACACTGGGTCGATCCGGCCGCTGCCGATTCAGCCACTACCTATACAAGGCGCTGGCCTTTACCGTACGTGACCGCCTGATGGAGCGCTGGAAAAAGACCCAGAAGGCCTACCGGCGGGCCGACAGTAAACGGACCTATTATCTCTCCCTGGAGTTCCTGATGGGGCGCTCCATGGGCAATGCCATGCTGAACCTCGGACTTACCGACAACACTAATAAAGCCCTTTACGAACTGGGCCTGGTTATGGAAGAGATTACCGATTGTGAGCCTGATGCGGGGCTTGGCAATGGGGGTCTCGGACGATTGGCCGCCTGTTTTCTCGACAGCTGTGCCACGCTGCAGTTGCCGGTACAGGGCTACGGCATTCGCTATGAGTACGGTATGTTCCGCCAGAAGATCGACAACGGTTATCAGGTCGAGGAACCGGACCACTGGCTTCGCGACGGCAACTCCTGGGAAATCGAACGCCCGGAATATAAGCAGCGCGTATTTTTCGGGGGGTCTACAGAGTTCTACCTGGACGAAAACGGCGTACTACGGACGCGTTGGGTTAATACCCATGATGTACTTGCGGTGCCCTACGATATACCCATACCCGGCTACCGCAATGGGACGGTGAACACCTTGAGACTGTGGCATGCCGCGGCAACCGATGAGTTCGACCTCGAGGAGTTCAACTCCGGGAGTTACCCCGAGGCGGTTGAGGCAAAAAACCATGCAGAAAACATCACCATGGTGCTCTACCCCAACGACGCCAGTGAAAACGGCAAGGAACTGCGACTGAAACAGCAGTATTTCCTGGCCAGCGCCAGCCTCAAGGACGTGATGCGGGAGTGGCAGCAACGACACGGCCGGGACTATCGCAAATTTGCCGGTAGACACTGTTTCCAGCTAAACGATACCCATCCCACCATCGCCGTCGCGGAACTGATGCGCCTGCTGATGGACGAGGAAATGCTCGACTGGAACCAGGCCTGGGACATTACCCGTAACACCATGGCGTACACCAACCACACGTTGCTGCCCGAGGCGCTGGAACGCTGGCCGGTGCGCATGTTCCGCAGACTGCTGCCCCGTCTGCTCGATATCATCTTCGAGATCAACGCCCGCTTTCTGAGCGAAGTGGCCACACGCTGGCCCGGTGATACACTCCGTCTCGAGCGCATGTCCATCATAGAGGAAGGTGAGGAACCGCAGGTACGCATGGCGTATCTGGCTATCGTCGGCAGCTTTTCCGTCAACGGCGTGGCCGAACTCCACTCGCAGCTGCTCGCGAGCGGCCTGTTTCGGGACTTTTTCGAGTTGTGGCCGAAAAAGTTCAACAACAAAACCAACGGCGTCACCCAACGCCGTTGGCTTGCATACTGTAACCCGGGCCTGAAGGAGCTCATCAGCCAGACCATCGGCAAGGGCTGGGTAAGCGACATGGGACAGATCAGGCAGCTGGCATCCCATGCAAAGGATGCCGAGTTTCGAAAACGCTGGCGAAAGGTAAAGAAAAAGAACAAGCGGCGCCTCTGCACTCTCGTCGACAAAGCGTGCGGCATCCGTTTCGATCCTAACGCGATGTTCGACGTTCAGGTAAAGCGTATCCACGAGTACAAACGACAGTTGCTCAACCTGCTCCACGTCATACATCTATATTCCCGCATCAAACAGGGGGACACGGACAACTGGACCCCCCGCTGTGTGCTCATCGGGGGTAAAGCGGCACCGGGTTATGCCCAGGCCAAGCTGATTATCAAGCTGATCAACAATGTCGCCCAGGTAGTCAACAACGACGCGCAGGTGGGCGACCTGTTAAAGGTGGCATTTCTACCCAATTACCGGGTTTCCACTATGGAGGTGATATGCCCCGGAACGGATCTTTCGGAGCAGATATCAACCGCCGGCAAAGAGGCTTCAGGTACCGGAAACATGAAGTTCATGATGAACGGAGCCCTGACCATTGGCACGCTGGACGGTGCCAACATCGAGATTCGGGAAGAGGTCGGAGACGACCATTTCTTTCTTTTCGGGCTGACAGAAGAAGAAGTGGTCCAACAGCGTAGCAGCTACGATCCGGCCGCCATCGTCGCCGGGGACCCCAATCTGTCGCGGGTTATGGAACTGCTGCAGATGGGTCACTTCAACCAGTTCGAGATGGGTATCTTCGACCCGATTATCGACGCCCTGTACGACCCCGGCGACCCCTGGATGATTTGCGCGGATTTTGCCGACTACGTGTCCGCCCAGGATCGTGCCGCAGCCATGTATCTCGACCAGGATCGATGGACGGCCAGTTCCATCATCAATACTGCCGCCAGCGGAAAGTTCTCCACCGATCGGACCATGCAGGAATATAACCAAGAGATCTGGAAGCTTCGGCCCGTATCTCCGTCACAGGTCGGGTAATCTCTTGAATACGCCTGCCACCTGCTGGGTCTATCGCGGCACCCGCAAAGATGAGATGTATCTCTACCTGGCGAAAGAGGATGCCTTCGACGAGCTGCCTCCCGGACTGCTGGAACGATTCGGGACACCGACGCTGGTGATGGAACTGGCACTGCACCCAGCCCGTAAACTGGCGCGTGAAGATGTTACAAAGGTCATAGAAAATCTGCGGCAACAGGGCTATCACCTGCAGCTGCCGCCGACCATAAAACCGGAGCTCTACATAGGAAACTGAATGAGCCGGGAGATCATTCTTCTTAACATTACCGGCAAAGATCATCCGGGGTCGACGGCGCCATTGAACGACCTCACCAACCTCTCGCAGATCCCACCCGCTCGTAGGCCTGGCGAATTTCGTGGGTCTTGGTGGCAGCCAGCTTCATCATCTCCTCAGGCAGGCCCTTGGCGACCAGTTTGTCCGGATGATGCTGGCTCAGCTGGCGACGATAGGCCTTTTTCACCTCCGCATCACTGTCATTCGAGGACACGTTGAGAATCCCATAGGCATCATCCAGTGAAGGGCCGGTATCCACAGGGGCACCTCTTGGCCCGCCGCCGGCTCGCCCCCCACCCGCAAAATGCAGCTCGGCCTGAATCATGCGTTCAAGACCCCGGAACAGAAATTCCGGAATCCCAAGCTTTCCGCAGATATCGAGCAGCAGCTGTTCCTCGACGGTGGTTATTTGCCCGTCGGCATAGGCCGCCTGGAGCTGGATCTCCATGAACATCTGGATCAGGGTCCGGCGACGGTGGCACTCCCTGCGAAACTGTTCGAGCACATCGTCGAGAGGGAAGTCCCCTGATTTGCCCTCGTTGAACAACTTCATCGCCGCATCGCGCATCTCGGGGCTGAGTGCCATTTGATCCATAACCGAGCGGGCCAGGATGATCTCCTTCTCCGAAACGCGCCCGTCGGTCTTGGCAAGATGTCCCATGACCGAGAAGGTGGCGGTAAAGAAGGCTGTCTGTACCCGCTCCCTTTCACCGGGTTCGAGCTCCTCTTCCTGCTTGAAGCCCGCCATACCCCGGTCCAGATTGTGGCCCAGCACCGCTCCCAACATGGCGCCCAGGGGACCGCCAAGCATGAATCCGAATGCCCCACCGGCCAATTTTCCCCACCAGCTCAAATTCTTCTCCCCAAGTAATGTTCTTTCAACAGAATGGAGCGTTCCGCCCCTTTCCAGGCAATTTGCCCCGGATTTCGCTGACGCTCCCTCCGGGCTGTATTTTCTACATGGGCACATTGTAGCCCGGATGAAACACGGTGGTCATCGGGGACTACGGCTGAATCACCTGATCCAGAGGCACCGATTCAAGCCGTCGGTTGATACAGGGGCCGTACACGCAAAGCCCCGTTTCGATCTCGAACAGCGCACCGTGCATGGCACACTGTATGTACGACTGATCCAGGTTCAGAAACTGATCCGGCACCCAGTCGAGGGGAGCACCCGTGTGCGGACAGTGATTGATATAGGCGAAAAACCTACCTGCTTGCTTTACCACGAAGGCTTCCAACAGCTTACCGTTCCGGTCGACACTCGTACTCTTCGAACCCGGGTCTGCCATCTGCTCAAGATCCCGCATGATCAATTCATTCACGCCCCAACCCCTCGAAACCGACCTGACCCACCTTGCGTGCCGCAAGCCGGCAGGCATCATCGAGCAGTGCGGACAACCCAACATTCGACAGCATGCCATGTATCATCGCCGCGTTGAAAACGTCTCCGGCACCGAGGGTATCCCGAACCTGTGTGACCTTGGGTGCACGGCTGTGCAGGGTCGTTCCGGAATCATCCAGACCCCAGGCACCATCCGCACCCCATGAGCAGGTCATTACGGCATTGCTCCCCCCTGAATTTCTTACTGCCGACAGCAGGGAGGCGCCGTTCCCGAAACCCTGCCGGAGCGCATAGCCTCTCGAGAATAGCAACAGCGATGCCAGGGGGAAAAGACCTTCTATCCCGTCGCGGGCCTTCTCAATCTCCAGGGAGCAGCCAACCCCCTCCCCGGCCTTGACCCGCCGCAGCATGGACTTCAGGCACGGGACATTGCGACCTTCGAAATGCACCCAGTCATAGGGTGCCAGATCCACCCGTGAAAAATCCTCGAAACTGTATTCGGGCAGGTTTCTGAAATGGACGATGGTGCGACTGCCGTTCCGCCGGTTTAAAGAAATATGGGAAGTGGGGGTTTTGCCGCCTTCGCAGGCAACGGCATGGTCCATGGCAATACCATGGCGTTTCAGATCTGAACGGATACGGTGGCTGTCGCTGTCATCGGCAATCGTCCCCGCCCAGGCACACTCATGACCCAGTTGCCTGAGCACCACAAGTGTATTCGCAGCATTGCCGCCAAGGGAGATGCGCTGTTCCAGCGCCCGCACCTCAGTATCCTCCGCCGGATAGTCTTCAACCGTGTTGACAATGTCCAGCGTGGCCGTACCGACACCCAGAATACGCATGACTCAACATGCTACCCCAGTACTCCGTCAATGCAATAGTGACGAAGTAATAGTAAAGGGACTTCGGCCGCGATCGCCTTTTACTTCTTCACTAGTTACTAGTTACTAGTAAATCAATATCAGTTTTTTTCCTTGCTGCTTACAGGGGTGCCTTTGGCGGCCATCTTTACCGTCCCATTGGCCACGGTGCCGCCCTGCGCCTGACTGCTGCTTTTCAACAGACTGCTGACTATCTCTTCGTTGCCGCTCATGATAAACAGCCCGTCGATCACGCTGAAGGTCAGTATTGCCCCAAGCAGGGCCCCAACCATCATCTTCCGTAATGATCCCGTGGCCTGTACCTCAGGAGGCGACCCAAGGGTCTGCTGGGTATCATCGTCCAGCTTTCCACCGTACTTGTTCTCCTCAACTTCCTGCCGTGCCTGATAGAGCGCATCCTCCACCTGCTGGTGTGAGTCCTGCGCCTCCTTGCGCCTGAAATGCGCCTCGTCGGCTTCCATTCTGGCTTCGTTCAGCTCCTGCTGCATCTGGTCGAACCCAGCGTACTTGGCTTCGATCTGAACCTTGAAGTCATGATACTCTTCTATCAAGTGGTCGAGCTCTTTGTTGCTGTCATCCAACAACTGCTGGTAACTCGCAAATTCCTTCCGCAGCTCCTCTTTTTCATTGGAAAGTGTAGATGCCTGCAGTTTCAGTTCTTCTTTTTCATTGGAAAGTTTTGATGCCCGCAGTTTCAGTTCTTCTTTTTCATCGGAAAATGTAGATGCCTGCAGGCCCAGTTCTTCTCTTTGGGACTGCATCTGCTGCAGTTCGGCATCCTGCTGGATTCGCTCTTTCTCCAGAATCCCCGCCCGTTCCACGGCCTCCTCACAGGATTTCTCCGAATCTTCAAGGGCATCCGTCAAAGTCGCCAGTTCCGCCTCGTACACCTTGGGGTCAACAGCTTCGGACTTCTTCTGTTCCAGTATGCGAATCTGACGCTTGAGTTCCTGTTCGGCAGACTCCCGGGCCGTGACTGCCTCCGCCAGTTCCTCCCTGAGGAGCCCCGTCTCATCATTACCGCGGTTTTCCTTGAGCTGCACGCTGACCCGTGACAGTTTTGACGACAGCCTGCTTATCTCATCGTCACGTTCCTTCAGGGTATTCCTGAGACCGACGAGTTCTTCGGCACCCTCCAGCATCCCCTTTTTCAGTTGTTCCTTCTCTGCCTCCAGGCCCGCCAACAGTTGTTCTTTCTCCGCGTCCAGATCCTTCAACAGTTGTTCTTTCTCGGCCCCCAGGTCCTGCAACAACTGTTCTTTCTCGGCCTCCAGGTCCTTCAATCGCGCCTCGGCTTCCTGCAACACCTCCGAATCCACAGCGGACTTCACATCTTCGTCCACTGTTTCCGCATTTCCGTCCACTGTTTCCGATGCCAACCCTGACAGACCGGCTTCGAGGCTGGTTACCTGGTAGCCCAGTTCAAGCAAAAGGAAAGCGGCCGTGACGCTGCTTCTGCCGTCATCGCAGTAGATGATATAACTGAGGTCCGGATCCAGGCTGGACGACTGGTAGCGCAGGGATATCAGGGGCAGACTGATACTGCCGGGCAAATGATATTCCTCATAGGCACTCGGTGATCGCACATCGATCCAGATAGCTCCGCCCTCGATGCCCGATAATGCTTGCTCATGGCTGACGGAGCAGGTTACCGAGTCTTTTACATATCGTACAAAGTCCTCCTTGCCCAGCTTGAGCAGATGCCCATCGCTCAGCATCGTCACCGATCCGGCCCTTGGCAGCCCCGACAGCAGGGATTCTTCACCAAAGCTGTCCCCGGGGGCCAGCCTGGCAACCTCTTCATGCTCACCGTCCGATTCAGCGACACGGGTTACAACACAATGCCCCTTGTGGATCAGGTAAAAATAATCGCCGTCCTCTCCCTGCCTCACCACCACTTCGCCCGCTTTAAGCTCGACTTCCTCCATGCACATCATGACGCGCTGAATATTGGAAGGCGGTATCTGCTGGAAGACGCGCAGATGGAGCAGCTGGGTCATCCAGTCGTCCTCGGCGACATCCCCCTCTTCATCCGAGTCATGATCTTCCTGCCCGGCCTTGACGACGAGCTCTCCCAGCAGTCGGCTGTCAATCCGAACCACCTCCGCCTGCTTGGGCGCCACCGCGGTAAACTTACGGGGTATCTGATGTGCCAGGGGAAAACGGGCGGTCTCGCTATCGCAATCCACCTTGTCCATCTCCTCATCCCCGGAGATCAACTGGACCTTGCCGGACAAGAGATAGACATTCTGGTTATCCGTGTCGCCCTCGCTGAACAGAATCTGATTCTTCCCCAGCTTTTCGAAGACCGCTTTTTCCAGGAGTGTATAGAGATCTTCCTCCGGTAGCAGATTCAGGGGAACGAAGTTTCTGAGTGACTCAAGGGGGGATTTTCTTGGGGCTGTCGCCATGCCGATTACCTTAATATGCCTCCTGGGTTGGTAAGAATATCCGCGTGGTAGGTACAATAACGCGGTGTTCACGGTAAACAGGGATTTTATCGGCACGTCGGCCGGGGAACTTTAGACCCGAATCGACACCTTAATTCCGGATTGCGTGCCTGATCCTAACGGGCAATCCAGCTGCCTCGGAGGTCTGATGGGCGGAACAAGAGGCGCTGTTGCCGCCGGCCACCAAATAACTGCCGAGGCTGCAGCAGAAATACTGAAAGAAGGCGGCAATGCCTTCGATGCAGCACTGGCGGCTTTGTTTGCCAGTTGTGTCGCCGAGCCGGTACTCGCATCTTTGGGGGGCGGCGGTTTTCTGTTGGCCCGCAGCGCACAGGGAACACCGATCCTATATGATTTCTTTACCCAGACACCGCGACGGAAAAAGCCCCTTGGGGAGGTAGACTTCTTTCCCATAGTGGCCGACTTTGGCGCGGCGCAACAGGAGTTTCATATCGGCATAGGCTCCATCGCCACGCCAGGACTGGTGAGGGGGATATTCCAGATTCACCGCGATCTGTGCCGGCTGCCGTTGAGCACCATCATTCAACCCGCCTGTGACGCGGCTCGAAACGGCGTGGCGATCAACGAACTGCAGTACTATATCTCGGACGTCATTTCCCCGATTATCAAGTCCAGCCAGGGAGCACTGTCCCTGCACGCAGAACAAGGGGCTCCGGGCAGCATCGCAGGTCCCGGTAAAATCGTTCATCACCGCGAAATGGCAGACACCTTCGAACAGCTGGCGAAGGAGGGGGATGCACTTTTTTATCTTGGAGATATAGGTCAGACACTGGTTCGGGTCTGCGGGGAAAGGGGGGGATATCTTTGCAGGGAGGATCTCGAGGCATACACCGTCGAAAAACGTCTCCCTCTGGAACTTGGCTATCACGGCTACCATTTGTTCGCCAATCCGCCGCCCTCCGTCGGCGGCACCTTGATCGCCTTCAGCCTGGCTCTGCTTGAGACCGAAAACCTAAAGGGTTTTGCACCTGGTGACTACGAACACTTGATACGTATCGCACAAGCCCAGAAACTGACCCAGCAGTTGCGTCACGAATATGGGGTGGACCAGAATCTGGCGCCCGCTACCAGTCATGAAATCCTCGGGGAAAAATACATAAACAGCTACCGGGCCACCATGCGTAACCACCTGGAGTTTCCCCGCGGAACGACACAGATCAGCATTGTTGACAGCGAAGGCAACATGGCCAGCATGACCGTGTCCAATGGCGAAGGCTCCGGTTATGTCATTCCCGGTACCGGCATCATGATGAACAACATGCTGGGTGAGGAGGACATCAATCCCCATGGTTTTCACCAGTGGCCGACCGACCGCCGTATTGCATCCATGATGTCACCAACGCTGGTGATTTCCGATGATGGACTCGCGATCGCCACCGGCTCCGGTGGATCAAACCGTATCCGCAGTGCCGTCCTGCAGGTGTTGGTCAACCTGCTGGACTTCGGCCTGGACATGAGGGAAGCCGTTGAACAACCCCGGATTCACTTTGAGGCAGAACTTCTGAACCTGGAATCCGGTCTTTCACAAACAACGATAGAGCAGTTGATTAAGGCATTTCCCGAACACAAACTCTGGCCCGGGAAAAACCTCTTTTTCGGAGGTGCCCATACAGTAATGTTCTCTCACGACGGACTGAAAGGAAAAGGAGACAGCAGGCGTGGCGGCGTGTGTATATCGGTGTGAATCTGTTTAAACCCGACATTCATCCTACCGAAATGCGAACGAATGTGCGTTTTTGAACTGTTTTACTGTTTTCGTTCATCAAATACTATGGGAAGAATATAATTCTGTGATATGTTTAGCCCGCTTCCACCCCCTAATCCCAGGAGTTAACCATGGCCGTCAAAAAGAAAGCAGTAGCGAAAAAAGCTGTAAAAAAGGCACCTGTTGTGAAAAAGAAGGTAGCAACGAAAAAGAAAAAAGCTGTAACACGCAAGAAAACGGTAGCAAAAAAAGCCGCCGCCGCTCCCGCCCCCAAGTCCATTACAACCCGGCAGACCAAGCTTCAGATCCTCCAGGCCATCGCGGAAGAGACCGACCTCAGCCGCAAGCAGGTAGCTGATGTCTTCAGTGCTCTGGGCACGCTGGTTAAGCGTCACGTGCAGCGCCGCGGATCCGGCGAGTTCAGCATTCCGGAGACAGGCGTCAAAATTCGGCGCGTGAAGAAACCCGCTCGCAAATCCAGGATGGGCCGAAACCCCGCCACCGGCGAAACCATCAAGATCGCCGCAAAGCCGGCAACTACGGTGGTCAAGGTTACCGCATTGAAAGCTCTCAAAGAGATGCTGTAAACAAGACGGCTGTCTCGTCCGAGACGAGAAGGCAGGTAACCTGGTAAGTCAGGTTCCTGCCTTTTTCTTTTGGTGGATTTCTGTTGTAGGGTCGAATGAATTCGGCGAACTGCCTCAAGCATTGGTCGAATGAATTCGACCCTACGGGGCCTGTTGGGATTGGCTTACCCTTGTAGGGCCGTATTCATTCGGCCAACTGCCATATTACCGTTGAAGATAAGGAGGTCACCCCTCTTCTCGAAGATTGGTCGAATGAATTCGACCCTACAGGCGTGTAAAAATCAGTTCAATCTGTCTGCCGCAGGGTCAGGCTGTCTCCTTTCTGGGCAAGTTCCAGGCGCTTGAGAAAACTCATACCCAGCAACACCTCATTGCCCGGCATATTCGGCAGTATGGATGCCCGAATATTCTCCAGCCTGATGGGCCCGATACCCACCTCGTCCAGCATGGTGCGCCATGTCGTCACCATGCCGTTGGCGGTGCGACTGCGGGAGGCGTAACCCTTTTCAAGCCCCAGCCTGACAGCCAACTGCCGGGGAACCGCGACATCCGTTGCGCCGGTATCCAGCAGAAAGGTCACACTCTGACCATTGATACGGCCGTTCGCCACATAGTGACCCGCCCGGTTGCGCCGCAGTTTGACTTCCCGTGTTCCCTGCGCATCGACACTGCCCTCGGGGCGTGTGTTCGGGTTCATCTGCCAATCAAGGATCGATTCAAATCCGAATGCGAGCATGCCAAGCATAAGCAGCCAGGCAGTAAAAATCATCCCCCTGCCAATACCTCTCGTGCTTTCGCCTTTGCCAGATCCTTCACTCATCCCTTAACCCGCATATCTCTCCAGTCGGACTGTGAAATTGTGGAATAGTGTTTTCACACAGCCGGTTAAATTCACTTGATGCATGTCGATGTTATTACACTTTATCCTATCCGGTTTCTGTCAGAATTCCGGATACTGGTGAGATATGTGGGTTAAGACCCCAATACGAAAACAGGGTTCCGGATAACCCGGAACCCTGCACTTCGACCATCGACCAGATCGTCAATCGAATACAGCTGGCAAGGGTCAGTAGGGATAGCCCCGTCGGTAGCCTCGACTTGGCGTACCCTGTCGACGCATTTTCTGACTGAAGTACTGACGGTAATACATAACCGCACTGCTGCCGTTTGCCGAGACGTCGAATATCCTCCAGCCATCCCGCGAGGGATAGAAGCGGAATTTCAGCCGGGACGGGTAACTGCCCGGGTTCATAACGGCCACATTGACAGTCACCTCGTTGTTGCGGCCCTGCCTGGGACGCATGACCCTGACCTGCTGCCCCCCATACCCACCGAGACGCTGGGCCAGGGTACCGAGGAACCTCTGCTGCAGCTGGCCCTCGAATTCCCGGCGCTGCTGCGGTGTCATCTCCTGCCAAAGTCTCCCGCCGGCCCAACGGGCCATATAGTCAAAATCGAAATAGGGGGCGATCTCTTGATCGAGAAAGGCGGCAATCCGCCTGCTGTCGGGACGCTCCTTACTGCCTATGAAGGCAATGAGCCTCTGCAATCCCTGTTTCAGGATCAGGGCAGGTCCGGGCGCCTGCACCTGCTGTGCATCGGCTGAGGGAGCAGCCCCAATGGGATAGTACGGCTGAGCGGACACGAATCCGCTGCATCCAACCAAAATACCGAAAACAAGAGCAAGTTTGCCCTTCATATAACCTCCTCATCCTCATGAATGTAACCCAGGGGACTTTAACAGAGATCCCCCTGCATTTGTCTCCACATGCCCAGAGAGAATTGCAGATTGCCAGGAGAAATTGAGAATCTCAACAAAAATTCAGTGCAGGGCGACCCCGGTTCCGGGCGCCCCATATGTCGTCTCTATGCACACATCGGAAACTTCGATCAATTGTCTGAACTATATCATTAGCCGGATATGGCGTAGTGGAGTATCTTACCGAATACTGATTTACAGGCAGGCCGTGGTCTGCGTAACAGTGCAATACCTCATTATTTCAGTCAATTACGAGCCCGCACCCAACATCAAACGAATCAAGCCCTCTTCGGAGGGCTTTCTTTTTGCTGATTACCTACTTGTCTAAGCTGTCTCATGGTATACCGTTAACCTATATCCTGGAATAAAAAGAACGGTCTCACACGGAGGCACGGAGCCACGGAGCCACGGAGAGAAAAATGGTGGAAAACAGTAATCGACAGCTGCTGGGATGTTGCATTCTCGTACCGGACCGGTGCCCGGAGAATGTCGGAATTGCCTCCCACATTAGCCCAATTTTTGGCTCATGACGCAATGCTCCCTTTTTCTCTGGCTTTTCTAAACCTCCGTGTCTCCGTGCCTCCGTGTGAGATTTAAGAGATATGTTGAACCATATAGCCTTAGACACATAGGTCATCAGGTTTGTTTTTAGAGTTCAGCCCATGAAAATCCTTTCCGGCGACATTGGCGGCACCAAGACCAGGCTGGCCCTGTTTGATGCGCGGAACGGGAAGCCGGAAAAACTGCATGAGCAGACCTATCCCAGCCGGCAGTACGACTCCCTCGATGCCGTCGTCCAGGAATTTTTAAAACTTACCGGGGTAAACCCGGAGGCAGCGGGCTTTGGCCTTGCCGGTCCGGTAAAAGGCCGTCTCTGCACCACCACCAACCTGCCCTGGACAGTAGATGCGGACCGCCTCCAGTACGACCTGAACATCCCATATGTTGCTTTGTTGAATGATCTCGAGGCCACTGCATGGGGAATCGGTGCACTGTCGGAAGAGGATCTGATCACCCTCCAGGAAGGCGTACCCGATCCCGCGGGAAATCGTATGGTGATTGCCGCCGGCACCGGACTTGGCCAGGCTGGGCTCTTCTGGGATGGCCTGTGCCACCGTCCGTTTGCCACCGAGGGCGGTCACTGCGATTTCGCCCCCCGTGATGCGCTGGAATTCG
>JAQYVO010000291.1 GCA_030145425.1 Chromatiales bacterium
CTCAGGGATTCATCCACGATCCACCATCCCCCCCGTTACCCTGCTGGGGATGGGGGCGATTCCGCTCCTGCAGAAGTTTGTTGAAGGCGTTGACGTAGGCCTTGGCCGACGCGATCACGATATCCGTATCGGCACCCTGACCGTTGACGATGCGGCCGTCTTTCTGCAGCCTCACCGTCACCTCGCCTTGGGCATCGGTGCCGCTGGTGAGCGCGTTTACGGAGTAGAGTTCCAATACCGAATCGATGCCCACGATGGACTCGATGGCCTTGAAGGCGGCGTCCACCGGCCCACCGCCCGAGGCTTCCCCGGACTGCTCCTTTTCGTCCAGGGACAGCACGACCTGGGCATGGGGGGTCTCACCCGTCTCCGAGCAGACCTTCAGGGATACCAGGCGGATCTGCTCGTTTTCGGCACTGAAGCCCGCATCGTTGACCAGTGCCTGAAGATCGTCATCGAAGATTTCGTGCTTCTTGTCCGCCAGTTCCTTGAAGCGGCTGAAGGCCTCGTTGAGTTCCGCCTCGCTTTCGAACACCGTGCCCAGTTCTTCCAGGCGGGCCCGAAAGGCGTTGCGGCCGGAATGCTTGCCCAGCACCATCCGGTTCTGGGTCCACCCCACGTCCTGGGCCCGCATGATCTCGTAGGTCTCGCGGCTCTTGAGCACACCGTCCTGGTGAATCCCCGCCTCGTGGGCAAAGGCGTTGGCACCGACGATTGCCTTGTTCGGCTGCACCGGGAAACCGGTGATGCTGGCCACCAGGCGTGAACAGGTGACGATCTGGGTGGTGTCCAGTTCGGTGTCGCACTCGAAGAGGTCGCGGCGGGTTCGCACCGCCATCACAATCTCCTCCAGGGAGGCGTTGCCGGCCCTTTCTCCCAGGCCGTTGATGGTGCACTCCACCTGCCGGGCCCCGTTGGCGACCGCCGCCAGGGAGTTGGCGGACGCCAACCCCAGATCATTATGGCAATGCACAGAAAAAACTGCCTGATCCGCATTCGGAATGCGCTCCAGCAGGGTTCGCAGGGTAGTCCCGAACTGATCCGGCAGATTGTATCCCACGGTGTCCGGCACATTGATGGTGGTGGCCCCGGCCTTGATGGCCTGCTCGAATACCCGGCACAGAAAATCGATATCGGATCGTCCGGCGTCCTCGGCGGAAAACTCCACGTTGTCGGTAAAGTTGCGCGCGCGCTTGACCGCCCAGACCGCCTGCTCCAAGACCTGGTCCGGGGTCATGCGCAGCTTTTGCTGCATGTGAATGGGAGAGGTCGCGATAAAGGTGTGGATACGGCCCGAGTTTGCTTCTTTCAGAGCCTCACCGGCGCGGTCGATATCCTTTTCCAGGGCCCGGGCGAGTCCGCATACGGTGCTGTCCCTGATGGTACGGGCCACCGCCTGAACCGCCTCGAAATCTCCCTGGCTTGCAATGGGAAAACCGGCCTCGATCACGTCGACCCGCATTCTCTCCAGCGCCTTGGCAATGCGCAGCTTTTCCTCGCGGGTCATGGAGGCGCCGGGGCTCTGCTCACCGTCCCGGAGGGTGGTATCGAAGATGATCAGTTTGTCTTGATGGCTCATTTGGTGTTACCGGTGGGTCTCAATTTACGGTTAAGCGTCTGGATTTCCGGTCGGCTTTTCATCACCGCCGGAAACCGCCGCTTTGCGTTCCGCCCTGCGACGGCGCAGATGAAAAAGGGTGAGCACGGGGCCGGATACGGCATAGAGCAGGAACATCAGAAACAGCACCAGCGGCGGTTGAACGATCACCACGGCCAGCACCAGCATGATCACTACGATGGAAAAAAACGGGACCTTGCCCCGGATATCCACCTCCTTGAAGCTGTTGTAGCGAAAATTGCTGACCATGAGAAGTCCGGTCACCCCGGTAACAACAAGAATCAGATAGGAGACGTCGGAACCCGCGATTCCGTGATCCACCGCCACCCAGACGCTACCGGCAATCACGGCGGCCGCAGCGGGACTCGGCAGCCCCTGAAAAAAACGCTTGTCCGCTTTGCCGACCTGGGTGTTGAAACGGGCAAGCCGCAGTGCCGCCCCGGCTGTGTAGATGAACGCTGCGAGCCATCCCAGCTTGCCCATGCCGTTGAGGGACCATACATAGACCACTATGGAAGGTGCCAGCCCAAATGCCAGCATGTCGGATAGGCTGTCGTACTCCACCCCGAACGCGGTCTGGGTGTTGGTCATGCGCGCCACCCTCCCGTCCAGTCCATCCAGGACCATGGCAACGAATATCGCTATGGCCGCGTGTTCGAACCGGCCGTTGATCGCCGCGAGAATGGCGTAGAAACCACTGAAAAGGGCGGCAGTGGTAAACAGGTTGGGCAGCAGATAGATGCCGCGGTTGCGGGGGCGGCGGGGGGATGGGTCGGGCATTGGGGTTATAGGGGGCCTTGGTGGATTCTCGAATTTAATGGGTTTAAGTATAGATCAGAGGACTGAGGACCCAAGGGCCGAGGGCCGAGGGCCGAGGGCCGAATTGATGGTCCCAGGTTCGGATGTTCAATACCACTGTTTTCAGCGTATCTGTCCTAAAAGCCAGATCATGCGGGCTATGGCCACCACTGTGTCTCGCTGGCCGCTATGCTCTGAAACCCGATACATTTTCTTTCCTTGGCCCTCGGCCCTCGGCCCTTGGCCCTTCTTAAGCCCTAGTTTTTGGTCTTATCCACCACCTTATTCGCCTTGATCCAGGGCATCATATCCCTCAGGCGCTCACCCACTTCCTCGATCTGGTGTTCGCGGCCGATACGGCG
>JAQYVO010000073.1 GCA_030145425.1 Chromatiales bacterium
AGCGAACGCCAGCTGTTTGGGAGCTTCTTCGAACAGATGACCGGAGACGAACCCAGCGTCGAACAGGAACGGGTGTTTGCCGAAGTGGTCGACTCGCTGCACAGCAAGGAGAGGGAGGCAGTCCCGTGAGGCCGTTGAAGCTCCAGCTGCAGGCCTTCGGTCCGTTCGCCGGGCGGGAATCGCTGAACTTCGGGGAGTTGGGCCACAATCCGTTGTTTCTGATCTGCGGCCCCACCGGTGCGGGCAAGACCAGTCTGCTCGATGCCATCTGTTTCGCGCTCTATGGAGATACCTCCGGCGACGAACGGGAGGGCACTCAGATGCGCAGCGACCATGCCGGGCCGGAGACATTGACCGAGGTGCAATTCGATTTCTCACTGGGTGAACGGCAGTTGCGGGTGCACAGAGTTCCGGAACAGGAGCGCGCAAAGCGCCGCGGCGAAGGGACCACCATCGCGAAGCAGGACGCCACGTTGTGGGATCGCACCGGCGCCGTTGAAGAGGAGGAGGGTGCCGTACTGGCAACCGGCTGGTCGGGAGTGACCGGCGCGGTGGAGAATCTCATCGGCTTCAGGAGCAGCCAGTTTCGGCAGGTGATCATGCTGCCCCAGGGCAAATTCAGGGAACTCCTGCTTGCCGGGTCGAGGGACCGGGAGGCGATCCTGGAGACCCTGTTCCAGACCGAGATCTACAGCCGGATCCAGGAAGCCCTGAAGCATCGGGAACTGACCCTGGTCAGGCAGGTAAAGGAGCTGCGCCAGAAACGCGAGATTCTGCTGGAACAGGCAGAGGCGGCAGACGAGGGGGAGCTTGGAGGACGGCTCGAAAAGATCGTCGAACAGATCGGCCAGAGGGATCGGGAGGTCGAAAAACTTCACGATCTGGAGAAACAGGCGGTTGAAAGGCTGCACCAGGGCAGGGCAGCACAGGAGCGGCTCGATGCCTTCAGCAGGGCAGGGGAGGTGTTGAAGAAGTTGGAAGTCCGGGCCTCTGAGATCAGCCGGATAAAGGAAGAGCTGGCCCATGCAGGCCGCGCCGATTCTCTGGCAGACCTCTTCAGACAGCTCGAGGACGCGCGGGCGCAATACAAGAGTCTCTGTGAGGACCGCGATCGATGCGAGAAAGCCCTAGCCGGGCGACAAAAGCGCTACGAGCAGGTCGTTGACCGGCTGAAACAACTGGAAGCCGGCGAGGCGAACCGCAATGCGCAGCAGCAGACACTGGTGGAACTCGAGGGTTATCGGGGAAAGGTTCTTAGTCTGCAGGCGGCAGCCGATGATCGGGATCGCTTGAGCAAACAGGCGAAGAGGTTGTCGGAAGGGTTCGAGTCCGGAAACAGACGCCTGGACGAATGGCAGGATCGTCTCGTGCATGTCACCGAATCGCTCGTCACGGCCCGTGAAACCGCAGGGCGCACAGAGCTGCTTGCGCATCGCACCAAGCTGCTCGAACAACAGCTGACACAGCGGCGGGAGCTCGAATCAATCACCGCTTCAGTGCGGGGACTGGAGGAGGAGCGAGAGGCGTTGAATACGCTTTTCGAGACGGCTGAGCTCGCCCTGCGGGGCCAGGCTGCCGCTCTTGCAAGCCTGCAGTCCGCCTGGGTACAGGGCCAGGCGGCTGTTCTGGCCGGAGAGTTGGTGGAGGGTGTGCCCTGTCCGGTTTGCGGCTCCCCGGATCATCCCCAACCGGCACGGTCGATGGACGAGGTGCCAACCAAGGAGATACTGGAAAAGGCCACAGAAAGCCTCGGAAACGCCGAGCAAGAGCGGGATCGTCGCAGGGAAAAACTTGCCGACTGCGACGTCAGGCTGGTTGCGGCCCGGGAGAAAGTGGAGGGTCTGCAAAGGCAACTGGAAGGGGTTGCGGAGCAGGCCCCAGAGATACTGCAGGCGAATCTAGCAGCCAGCCGCGGCGCCTTGGAGGAATCTCTGGAAGCCCAGGCCAACCTGGAATTACAGGAGAGGGAAGCCGGAGACCTTCAGTCAAAGCGAGAAGCATTGGTGGAAGCTCTCGCGGGGGATGAGGCGCGTTTGAACAAGGTGAAACTTGAGCATGCCGCTGCGGAGGCAGCCGTATCAGAGCGCGAGAAAGGCCTGCCCCATACCTGGCGTAATCCGGCGAAGCTGGAACAGGCTATCAGTCGGAAGCGGTCCGAGCTGGACCAGGCCCGGCAGGATCTTAAGGAAGCCCAGGCGGCGCACAGTGTGGAGACCGTCGCACTGGCAGAGGCCAACTCTGAATTAAAATCCGCAAAGAAACAGAAAAAGGTGTACCGGGGACACCTGGATGAACTCCAGAATCAGTGGCAGCAACGAAGAGAGGGAGAGACGTTTGCCACCGACGCGGCCTATCTTGGCGCATTACGGGATGATGCACGAAAGCGGGAACTGGAGACATCGATCAGCGAATACGACAAGGCCCTGAATAGTGCCCGCATCACCCAGGCCAATGCCAAAGCACAGATCAAGGACCTGCAGCGGCCCGATCTGGAAGAACTCACAAGGCTGGAACGTGAGGCGCGGAAAATCCTGGATGCCGAGTTGAAATCTCAGGCCTCCCTGAGAAAAGAGCACGAGGTGCTCGAGAAGCTGTACAAGAGTCTGGAGCGAACCGGTGAGGCGTTGAACAGTTCAGAACGCCTGTACGCGGTCGCCGGACGGCTATCCGAAGTGGCCAATGGTAAAAATCCTTTCCGGATGTCGTTTCAGCGGTTCGTGCTGACCGCTCTGCTGGACGACGTACTGATCGCGGCCACCCAGCGTCTGGCCACCATGAGCCGGGGACGCTACCGGCTGCTGCGCGAGCGTGAGCAGACGGATCAGAGAAGCCACGGCGGGTTGAATCTGCTGGTCGAGGACAGCTACACGGGCAAGGTCCGGCCGGTCGAAACCCTGTCCGGCGGCGAGAGCTTTCAAGCTGCGTTGGGCCTGGCGCTTGGGCTTGCAGAAGTGGTTCAGGCCTATTCCGGGGGTGTGCAGTTGAGCACCATGTTCATCGACGAGGGCTTCGGCAGCCTTGATCCGGAATCCCTGGATCTGGCAATCGATACCCTCATCGGCCTGCAGCAGAGCGGAAGGATGGTGGGCGTCATCAGCCATGTTCCCGAACTGCGGGAACGCATCGACATCCGCCTGGAAGTGAAGGCCGGGCGGGCGGGGAGCAGTGCGGGCTTCGTGCTGCCCTGATTGAGTGGGTAAATTAACAATACCCACAAAACGCTTTCCATCTGTCAGCAAAACCGTAGGGTCGAATTCATTCGACCATTGCCATTTCATCACGACAAGTCATCCAGATGCAGTCCCAACGGGGACAATCACCAATATCCCGAACCAGAGCCGAGGATGAGGGGGATTAAAAGTTGTAAATAATCTCTTGCCTGTTTCCTTTATGTTCTATATTCTTCGGAAATAGAACATAAGGAGAATATTCTGTGAATCTGCAGGCCGAAGAAGCATGGAGCAGTCCCCCGGAACCGGTGCACGAACTGACCCGGCGCCTCAAGCACAAATACGCAGCGCGTATTACCGGTGAGTTGCACATTCCCCAGCGCCCCGGCCGTTATTCACCATTTCCCGAAGATCTGGACCCCCGGCTCGCGGCTGCACTGAGAGCCCGGGGTATCGCGCAGCTCTACAGTCATCAGTCGGCGGCCTGGACCATGGCCGGCTCCGGTCGGCACTTTGTGGTGGTGACCCCCACGGCCTCCGGCAAGACCCTCTGCTACAACCTTCCGGTCATGCAGGCAGTGCTCAACGGGCAGGCGAAGGCACTCTATCTGTTCCCGACCAAGGCCCTGGCCCAGGACCAGGTGGCGGAACTCATCGAACTCAACAAGGCCGGGGAACTGGGGGTACGCACCTTCACCTTCGACGGCGACACCCCCGGGGATGCCCGTAAGGCGGTGCGTACCCGGGGTGACATCGTCATCACCAACCCGGATATGCTGCACCAGGGCATCCTGCCCCATCACACCAAGTGGGCCCAGTTCTTTGAGAACCTGCAGTACGTCGTCATCGACGAGATGCACAGCTATCGCGGCGTCTTCGGTTCCCACGTGGCCAATGTCCTCCGTCGGCTGAAACGGATTTGCCGTTTCTATGCCGTCGAGCCCCGGTTCATTTTCTGTTCAGCCACCATCGCCAATCCGGGGGAACTGGCCGGCCGACTGCTCGGCTCACCGGTACAGACCCTGAATGAGAGCGGGGCGCCGCAGGGGGAGAAACAGCTGCTGTTGTGGAACCCCCCGGTGATCAATCCCGATCTGGGTATTCGCGCATCGGCCCGTTCCCAGAGCAACCGCGTTGCCCGGCTGGCGACCCGGATGGGGCTCAAAAGCATCCTGTTCGCCCAATCCCGGTTGATGGTGGAGGTGCTGACCAAGTACCTGAAGGATGTGTTCGACAAGGATCCCAGACGCCCACCGCGGATCGCGGCCTATCGCGGGGGCTATCTGCCTACTGAGCGCAGGGCGACCGAGAGCAAGCTGCGCAGTGGGTCCATCGATTGCGTGGTATCGACTTCCGCGCTGGAACTCGGTGTGGATATCGGTGCCCTGGATGTATGCATCCTAAATGGATACCCCGGCACCGTCGCCGGCACCTGGCAGCGCTTCGGCAGGGCGGGACGCCGCAACCGTCCGGCCCTGGGTGTCCTGGTGGCCTCCAGTCAGCCCCTGGATCAGTACATCGTGCGCAACCCGGAATTCTTTCTGGGGGCGTCCCCGGAGCACGCACGGATCGAACCGGATCAACTCCTGATCCTACTGGAGCATATCCGCTGTGCGGCCTTCGAACTGCCATTTCGATCGGGAGAACAGTTCGGCAAAGAGGCCTTGGAGGAACTGCTCGCTTATCTGGAGGGGGAGGGGGTTTTACACCGGGAATCGGACCAGTGGCACTGGACCGCCGACAGTTACCCCGCCAACAGCGTCTCCCTGCGCTCCGTTGCGGAAGGCAACTTTGTGGTGATCGACACCACCGGCGGGACCCAGCGGGTCATCGCCGAGGTCGACTACACGGCCGCCCCGGGAACCCTGTACGAGGGAGCTATCTACATGATCCAGTCCCGGCCCCATCAGGTGGAGAGGCTGGACTGGGAGGGACGCAAAGCCTTTGTCACCCGGACCCGCGCGGACTATTACACGGACGCCATCGATTACACCCGACTGAAGATTCTCGACGCTTTCGAGCGCACTAGCGGTGACGGGTCGGAGACAGCCAGGGGTGAGGTGCACATCGTACGGCGGTACGCCGGTTACAAGAAGATCCGCTACTACACCCACGAGAACGTCGGATTCGGAAAGATCAACCTGCCGGATCAGGAGATGCACACCACGGCTGTCTGGTGGCAGATTCCCTCCGGTGTCCTGGAAGCCGCTTTCGACAACCGCCAGCAGGCGCTTGACGGTTTTCTCGGTGCGGCCTACGCACTCCATCATGTCGCTGCGTTGTTGATGATGTCCGAACCCCGCGATCTGGGGCGGGCCGTGGGGGATGGGGACGGGACATGGTTCGGGACAGTCGGTGCCGACGGTCGGGGACAGCTGCGAGGTCATGATGGGACGGAACTGGATCCTGCGCTCCAGGGCCGGTTCCGGCCCGCAGTCTTTCTCTATGACAACTATCCTGGCGGGGTGGGGTTGTCCGCGCCCATCTACGATCTCCGCGACAAACTGGTTACCCAGTCAAAACAGATGATCAGGTCCTGTGAATGCCGCCGTGGGTGTCCGGCCTGCGTGGGACCGATCCTCGCTTCGGACGAAGCCGGGGGATTTTCACCCAGGGAATCCGCACTGCGGGTTTTGGAGCTGTTGGAAAATGGATCTCAAAACCCGGCTTGAACAGTTGCGGCCCCGGAACGGGGCGCAGGCGGTGCCTATGCAGAGTGGGAGTCTGGGTGCCCGGCTTTCACGACTGCAAATCCGGAAGAAAGCCTGTAATCCCGATTGTCCTCCGATGACCGAAGGAGAACTGGCAGATCGCCTGGGCGGACGGTTGTTGGAGAAAGGCGTGCTGTTGATCGAGCAGCGGGTATCGCTTAGCGATATTCATGGTGATTTTGCCCTGGAAACCATCAGGCAGGAACCCCTTGTCCTGCCGGGCACGCAGGATATTGGCGCGGACCAACTGCTGTTCATGGACACCGAAACCACGGGGTTGTCGGGAGGCAGCGGGACCTTGGTGTTTCTCCTGGGTGTGGGGCGGCTTGAAGGCAGGGAACTGGTGGTGCGTCAGTACCTGCTAACCAGCTTTTCGGGCGAGGCGCCGCTCCTGACATCGGCAGGCGACTGGCTGAGAGAAAATGAAACGCTGGTCAGTTACAACGGCAAGAGCTTCGATGTGCCCCTGCTGGCGACGCGGGGCCGCATGGCCGGGGTGCCGGATCCATTCAGTAAAATGCCGCACCTGGATCTGCTTCACCCCTTGCGCCGCGGGTTCAGGGAACGCTGGCCATCCTGCCGTTTGGCCAATGCGGAACGAAACTTGATAGGTTTTCATCGACAGAATGATCTGCCCGGAGCCGAAGCGCCCGCTGCCTGGTTCGAGTGGGTCAGGCACCGCGAGTGGCGCCGTCTTTCCGGGGTGTTGGAGCACAATCGGCTGGACCTGATCAGCCTGGTTGCCCTGTTGCCCCTCCTGTGCCGGGCCTATCGGGAACCCTGGCGTTGGGAAGCCGATATTGGCGCGGTTGCCCGGAGTTGGCTCAAGGCAGGCAGGCCGGACATCGCACTGAAGATGCTGGAGCGCGGCCGCGCAGGTCTATCCCATCGGGGTCTGATGGAACTGGCCAGGCTCTGGCGCAATCTGGGGGAGTGGCAGCGTGCCTGCGAAGTCTGGTGGCTGCTGTCCAATGCCGGAAACGATGCGGCAACGGAACAGCTGGCCAAGTATCACGAGCATGTCATCCGTGATATCGAAACCGCGTTGTGGCTGAGCGGCAGACTCGTGGAAAGCGAAGGCAGTCGACGACGCTGCAGGCGGTTGACTGGAAAGCTGTCAAGTAACCAAATGTAGCCCAGATGGAGCGCTAGCGTAATCCGGGAAATGTAGAATCTGACGATTACCCCCCTGGATTTCACTTCGTTGCATCGAGGCTACCCCGGCTGTCTTCTCGTCTATACTCTCCCTGAAAGCGTATAGCTGTCGCATCTCCGACATTACCTGATATCGAGGAATTACCAAATGCCAAAACCATTCGACTCCATCCTCGGCACTATAGGCAACACCCCCATCGTAAGGATCAACAAGCTGGCACCGGCTGGTGTGAACCTGTTCGTCAAGCTGGAGGCCTTCAATCCCATGGGGTCGGTCAAAGACCGGCTGGCCTTGGGGGTTATCGAGCATGGGGAGCGGACCGGGCAGTTGAAACCGGGTCAGACGGTGATCGAGGCGACCAGCGGCAACACAGGCATCGGGTTGGCCATGGTGTGTGCCCAGAAGGGCTACCCCCTGGTGGTAACCATGGCGGAGAACTTCAGTGTCGAACGTCGCAGGCTGATGCGTTTTCTCGGCGCCAAGGTGGTGCTCACACCTGCGGATGCCATGGGCAGCGGTATGCTGGCAAAGGCAACGGAGCTGGCGGAGACCCACGGCTGGTTTCTCTGCCGCCAGTTTGAGAATGAAGCCAATGCGGACATTCACTCGAGAACCACGGCACCTGAAATCCTCGATGCATTCGAAGGTCAGCGGCTGGACTACTGGGTGACGGGTTATGGCACCGGCGGCACGCTGAAGGGAGTGGCGAGGGTACTGAGGGAGAAACGGCCTGAGGTCAAAATCGCCACCTGCGAGCCGGATAACTCCCAACTGCTTGGTGGAGGTGTGATTCAGAAACGGGCAGAGGACGGGGCCCCCGCCGAAAGTCATCCAAGTTTCCGGCCCCACCTGATGCAGGGGTGGACACCGGATTTCGTCTCGAAACTGGTGGGTGATTCCGTGGATATGAAACTGATCGACCAGCTCATGCCGATCCAAGGTGACGATGCAATTCGCCTGGCAAAGGAACTGGCCATGAAAGAGGGCATATTTACAGGCATCAGTGGTGGCGCCACCTTCGCGGGTGCATTGGAAATCGCTGAATCTGCACCGGAAGGTACTACTATTCTGTGCATGCTGCCGGATACCGGCGAGCGCTATCTCAGCACGCCGATGTTCGAGGAGATTCCGTCGGAGATGACCCTGGACGAGATCAAGATATCCAAGTCCACACCGACCTGCCGGTTCGATGCACCCCCGCCTGTCGAATCATCCGAGGAGGAGCCTGCCGCACCCCCACAACCGGTGACCCCGGAGGCAGAGCAGTTCATTGCCCAGGCGATCAGCGATCCGGAGAATCCGGTAGTGATGTTTGCGCTGGAATGGTGTGAATTCTGTTGGTCGGTGCGAAAGCTGTTCGCCCACTATCAGATCCCCTACCGATCCATCGACCTGGACTCGGTTGCCTATCAGGAGGACGACCAGGGAGGAAAAATACTGGCGGCGCTCAATGATCGCACCGCATTTGGCACCATTCCCCAGATATTCATCGGCGGAGAATTCATGGGCGGCTGTACCGATACCTTCGATACATTCAGGGAGGGGCGGGTTCAGGAACTGCTGGAGCAATGCAAGGTCGACTACAACAGGGAGATTCAGGTCGACCCCTACAGTTTTTTACCCACCTGGCTGCATCCAAGATAGGCTTGCGGTGCATGACATATCGCCTTGTCGCATAGCGTAAGCCGCTATAGAAGTCGGGGTCCCGGTCGGAAACCCTGATTGACACAGGGAATGGGCCTTTGTAGGATACGCGGGCTTTCCCCAGTCGAACCGAAAACGCAGCTTTCAAGCTCGGAAAACATTTGTTCGATGCACCCTCAATGGCTGAGTGGCAGAGTGGTTATGCAGCGGCCTGCAAAGCCGTGGACAGCGGTTCGATTCCGCTCTCAGCCTCCACAATTCTTAGATACCATAATGAGATAAGGCGCATCATGTGCCTTTCTTGAGTGGGCCTTTCGTAGAAATCTCTGATTCAGACAGCCAAAATCAGTCAATTTGGGTGGCAATGCCACTCAAGTTGCGGCCAGTATTGAAACTGACGTGAGTTCACTATCCGCACAATGATCGATCATCGCAAGGTGAAAGTGGCCGTGTCACCCGGAAGTTTGATTATCGGTCTTATACTGCCCATTGCCCATCTACGTTATGCCACCTTATGTGTTACGGCACGATTAGATGGTAATGATGACCGAAAGAAGCGGGCCCTCATTCGGTCGATTATTTTGGCGATCGGAGACGGTGGAAACCGAGATATACAAAATAGCTACCAACCATCGCTGCTGTTATCACTAACAGGTACAGCAAGTGTTCGATGAACAGGGCGGGGTTGTGGAAAGCGTTGCCGGTGAGTAACGGAACCAGCGCCATCAACAGAAAATACAGAAGTATGGGCCCGGCAAGGGCGGCCTTCCAGTTTCTGCGATCACCCAGGAGCAGCTGTAGCGACAGCATAGGCACATAGATCAGCATGCCGTTCAGTCGGTGTGCTCCAGCGCCATGGTCGGGCAGGTTCATAGCAACAAGAATGCGCAGGCTGTTGGCCAGCAGGCTGGTGCTCCAGGCTGCGATGCACACAGCACACAGCAAAAGTACATGCCCGGCTATCCAGGCCGGAAATTCAGCCTTTTCGTGCGTGTCTGGCCGAAATACCCAGGCCCAGGCCAGCAACGACATCAGCATGAAGTTGATGCCGGCACAGGCTTTGATCAGGCGCACATCCCCACTCACGCTCACCCACTCGTGGAGCCTGTCCCTGTGGAAAGGGTGTCCACTGATCCATTCCAACAGCAGCGATAATGGACGCAACATCCATTCGAGGTCGGTCGTTGTGGCGATACTGTATTGATGCTTGATCACCACGACAACACCCAGCACCGCCAGCCACCAGGAAAGTGTCTTCCAATCTTGAAGTTTACGCAGGTATTGCATGGCGTTGTTTTCCCCTGCGGATGAAAAAGGTTATCAGCAGGACCAGCAGGCCAGTCCACAACAGCTCCGGTTCGGGCATCGGGCGGCCGACCGCCAAGTTGCTGACTCCTTGGGGGAGTGGCAGGGGTTGTTTGACATCCCTGGCATGGCCAGTGGTGTTACGCAGAGCTTCGTCGACGGCAACAAAGGAAGTATGACGGGTCAGCAGGGAATAGTTCAGGCCCAACTCAACTATACGTTCACGTAGTTCCTCTTCGTTGTCGTCAGGCACAACGTAAAGTCGTTCGAGCCGCTTGCGTGCCCACAGTTGCGGTAGTGTACTGTCGGTAGACTGCGCATCCGCGAGCTGGAAGGACCACCGCTGCTCACCCTGACCGCTGACACCGGTTAGCGTAATATTTGCATCATTAGTGGCATTACGGTATTTACCGATGATCATGACAGGTCTTTGTGCCAGCATATCGGGCACCTTCGCAGGCTCGAGGTCATAGAGCTCCACCCCTTCCGCCTCCAATCGGATACTGGTCAGGGCAGGTGCGGATATGTATTGAATGAATTGTTCCGATTTACGTACTGCATCCGCGCCGCCGGTCACCACAAAGGCCTCAGCACGACCAACGCTGGCGATACTCTCTATCAGGAAACGGTTCACGGAAGTGCCTATACCGAAAGCAAACAGGTTATTACGATGCAGCTGTTTGTCCACCAGCTGGAATACGCGGTCTTCTGCGCTGATATAGCCATCGGTTACCAGCACAATGTTGCGCGATACGTTCTCGTCGCTCTGCATGGAAAACGCCCGTTGCAATGCCGGGTACAGCTCGGTGCCGCCGCCACCGCGCTGGCTGTTCATCATCTTGATCGCCCGCTTGATATTTTGAGGAGTTGCTGCCAGCGGCTGTTCTGAAAGTACAGCTGAACCACCGGCGAAGAACAGGGTATTGAAGCGGTCCGACGGTTTCAGATTACCAAGGAGCCGGGTCATCAGATCCTTGGTGGTATCCAGTGGGAAACCTGCCATGGAACCGGACACGTCGACCACAAATAGATAGTCACGGGAGGGGATCTGTTCGGGCACGACCCGTTTCGGCGGCTCGGACACGATCAGGAAATAGTTTTCACCCTGGGATTCGAAGCGTGTCAACCCCGTCAGGATCTGCTCATCCCGCAGGCGGTAGTGCAGGATGAAATCCCGGTTACCGGCATTGCTGGCATCCTTAAGCGAAAGTTTGACTGATTGCTTGTCCTGCCATTGGGTAACAAGTTCATGGGTCGATGACTCCAGACCGCTGATCGGCAGGGGAGAGATCAGCTCCACGTTGATGCTGTAACTGACAGGATCTGGCGAACCCTCGGCAAGATAAGGATTCTGTATCCATTGCACCTGACCGGCGGTATGCACTGCATCACCACCATAGCGAGGGCCGACAACGCCGGGAAATACGAATTCATAGACGCCATTTTCCGCGCCCAGGATCTCTGTATAGGTCAACAATACTGTGACTTCATCACCCGGCATGATATTGGCCACCTCCATGGAGAATACATTCGGCTTTTTCTGCGACAGCAGGGAGACCGACTTGCCGGCCTTCCTGGCCTCGTCGAAGGTTTGCCTGGCTGCCTCTTTCTCCTTGATTTCCGCCATGATTCGGCGCTCGCCGATGGTCATGGTCATACCGTTGACCGCGGCACGGGTCGATCCCGGAAAAATGTAAGTGGCATTGATCGGTTGCGTGCCTTCATTGCGGTAAACCTGGGACAACTTCACGCTGGCAAAGAAACCGTTGAGCCTGACGTTTGCGCTGGTCTTTTTCAGCGGCAGGCGGTCTTCTCCCGAATCTGTCCCTTCGACGAAAAAGTACGGTGAAAGGGATTCGGGCGCCCCACTGTCAATGGCAGCGGCGACGGCAGGATGAAAACCGGAAAAAAATGCCAGTGCAAACAAGGTAATAAGAAAATGGGGGTGTTTTCGAATGGAAACGCACATTGATTTTCTCCGTCAAGATGGATGATGGAGCCATTATGCGAATGTTCCGGGAAGTTACTGCGGAGGCTGGATGGAGATTATGAGGAGATTGTGTGAAGCAGTGTCATTCGGGCGCGAGTGCCGGGGTTCTGGTTGTCGAGTACCAGCGAACCATGGTGCAACTCAGCCACTTCTCGGGCGAAATTGAGCCCGAGCCCGGTGCTTTTCTGGCCTGTGTCCGGTCGTGGCAGGGAAAAGAAACGTTCGAATGCACGCTCGCCGACGTAATCCGGGATACCGGGGCCTTCATCGGTGATGTCGATGACGGTATAGCTCTCCAGCGGATAGATGTCGACTATGATCTCGCCGCCCCGGGGTGAAAAATCCATTGCATTGCGGTACAGGTTATCGATAGCCTGACGTATCAGGAAACGGTCGCCGTGAATCGGCGGGCCGGCTGTTCTGTTGAGCATAACCTTCACCTGGCGCGTTTTGCATTCCAGGGCATGCGCTTCGATTACATCTTCCATCAGAAGCTCGAGCACGAAAGACTCGCGGTTTTCGATATCCCGGCGTTTTTCCACCGCAGCCAGTTGCAGCAGGCGGCTGGAAAATACATTCAGCCGCTCCGTCTCCCTCAAAATGGTATCGGCAAACTGCACCCGCTTGTCCTTCGGCAAGTCTCTGCCCAGTAGTTCGGCAGCTGCCTGGATCGCTGTTAACGGGCTCTTCATTTCATGAGTCAGCGACTGCACGTAACCTTTGACATACTGCTTGTCTTCCAGCGCCTGTCGCATGCTGTCCATGGCTTCGCCCACCTTGCCGATCTCGTTGTCACCCAGTTGTGGGAGCTTGATGCGCTCACTGCGTCCGATGCTGTGGGCGTAATCCACCAGGGTTTGCAACGGCCGGCTGACCCAGATATAGAGCATGTAGCCGAGCAGCAGCACCAAGGCCACCGAAATTATCACCGCCAGTATCAGGTTGGACTTGGCCTTGGCTATAAAGCGGTCGATGTTGCTCTTGGGTTTGGCCAATGTCACCACGCCGGCTATTTCGCCCTGTCTGTAGATCGGCGCGGCCACATAAGCGATAGTCAGTTCCTCCTCCGGATCAGTGGTCGGGCGCCCATCAGTGACATGGGTGGCACGGGCGCCATACTGGCCCATCAGTGTCCGGTGGACGTCGCGCCACTCGGAATAGTCTTCGCCCACGGCTTTACCTCCGTCCGTGTCGAACAATACGATACCCTTATCATCGGTTACATATACGTGGATATCGACGTGGGTTTTCTCCAGTTCATAGATCTGTGCCGAAAAGCGACGCAGCTGGAGCCGCCTGAAGGCATCGTCTAGTTGCAGTAGGGCCGTGTCACCGCTGTTCATATCGGTCGTGATGATCTCTGCCAGCAGGTTGGCCGTATCCACCATGAGTTCTTCAAAGGATTCGCTGTAGCGGTCGCCGACATCGCTGCTGATCCAGTAAGCCAACAGAGTGAATCCGGTGATAACCGCCATAGCAAACACGAAGAATATGCGCGTTCGGATATTCACGCGTCCGGTATCAGCGAATAACCGACGCCACGATGGGTGCAGATCGGATCTGTATCGGGCTTGATCTCGCGTAGCTTGTTGCGCAGGCTTTTAATGTGACTGTCGATGGTGCGCTCCAGCCGGTGGTCTGGATTATCCCAGCCGCGCTCCAGCAATTGGCCGCGGGTAAACACCCGTTCCGGGTGGCTGAGGAGGGTTTCTAGCAGGCGGTACTCGTGCAGGGTCAGGTCCAGTGGTTGGGCATGGTAGTGGATCTGCCGGCGTACGGTGTCGATCTGGAAAATATCCGACATACTGGTGGTTGGCACGGGCGAGGATTCGACACGCCGCAACACCGCCCGCACACGCGCCACCAGCTCCCGTAGGCTGAAGGGCTTGACGATATAGTCATCCGCACCCATCTCCAGCCCTGCGACCCGGTCGATCTCCGCATCACGGGCCGTCATATAGATAACGGGTGCTTCAGACAGCTGGCGGATGTGCCGGAAGAACTCGAAACCACTGCCGTCGGCAAGACCGATATCCAGCAGAATCAGCGACGGTACGGAATGTTTCAGTGCTGCGAGACACGCGGTCCCGGTAGGAAAATGCTCCGTTACGAAGCCTTCTGCATCCAGAGCAAACTGCACCGTCTGTGCAATGGACGGTTCGTCTTCTACGATGAATATGCGGGTGCTCAAAGTGTGGCAGTGCTATTTGTACATCTGATCTTGGGTAATTATGTAACTGCTTGTCTTGAAGAGCAATCTTGGGAATGTGATCAATGCGAAACAGCGTTTCTGCCGTTCGTTTACCTGACCGGCTCCTGGTGTCCTGGTCCACCGAATCTTTATGCCCACCGATCTAGTTGTATCCTTATGAATCTATTGTTCTTATTTTATTCTTGGGTAGAAAATTCTCAAGAACTTGTTTTCAGGCATCCAAGATGTTCAGCAAACCTTTCCATGGCGAATTAATGCTCAAGCCGCTATTCGGAGCTGATAAAGTACTCGGCAGTAAATCTGCGAACGGAATTTATTCGCTATGTGTCATCCTTGTGGCGGACACTGGGCCTGGGATGAAACTTTGGGGGTGCTTGCTTCGGCCTTAGCGTCGTCTAGGATCTCGGCGACATGGATAGGCGACCATAACGCCTTCATGAAGGGAGATTCGAAGGCAGAATGATAGCAATTCAATCAACCAGGGTGGCGACGGAGTCCATGGGCAGGAAAAGCTTGAGCGGTTGGCTGGGCAACGGGATGAAGCCGAATTGCTGATAGAACTCGGCGACCCGGCCATTTAGGGCATCAACGATCACCGCGAAGACTGCCATCACCCGGCTGGCCTGGACGATGCGTTGCAGGGCATCGGCTATTAGGATAGCGCTGAGCCCCTTACCTTGGTGGGATTTGGCAACGGCTAGCCGCCCCAGCAGGACCACAGGAACCGGGTACCTGGGCAAACGGCGTCGGAACTCCTCGGGCAGGTCAGTGGCGTCGAGGCCACCGGCGCTGAGACTGTAGTAGCCGATCACCTGTTGTGTTGCGTCCGGAGGCGAGGCGACGAATACCCGGTTTACCCTTCGCCTGATGTCCTGGCTGGCGTATCGGTGGAGGTATTGGTTGAGGGAATGTTCGCCGCAGTCAAATGATTTCCGGTCGTGCTGTTTGCCAAGCGGAGCGATGATGAATTCCAACCAGATGGTCCCTTATCGCTGGACGCGTTTCTTGTGTTCGGCGAAGGCTTGCTTGAGCTTGTCGCTGGGGCGGGGGGGATTTTCCAGAGCGTCCAGAAATACCTCCCAATCGGCCTCGATCAGCGTGAGGGTCTCGTGCTCGTGGATTACCCCGTCGGCTGCATGCAGAGCCTGGCCGAGTACGAATTCCGACAGGCTCTTGTTTGAATAGGCGGCAGCCTGCTCCAGCTTCTGCTTGGACAGTGCATCTATGCGGATGTGCATACGCTCTTGCTTGACGGTTTCTGCGTTAGCCATAGGGATATCTCCAATCAATTTTCAAAGTGTACGCCAGGTGTACGCACAGCGCAATGCCGGATCTTCAAAGGTCCTGGGGACTGCTGTATTGCTGCTAACGGGTGGAAAGCATTAGACACGTTCTGGACACGATAGCTTTCCATTGAAAAATAGGAAAACACCGAGGGTTCGAATCACTCTCTACATCAATAGCATGATAGGGAATGCTGGACCGTGTCTTCGAAGATAGATACGGCTGTTAAAACTCCAACGAAATCAGGGAGTAAGAATTTTCGGATATCGCAAGATAGGAATTTTATGCCTTTTTGAGTGGCATAGCGAGTGGCATAAACCGTAACTTATTGATTTATATAATGGTGCAGCGGCCTGCAAAGCCGTGGACAGCGGTTCGATTCCGCTCTCAGCCTCCACAATTTTTATGTACCATAATGAGATAAGGCCCATCCTGTGCCTTTCTTGAGTGGACTTTCCGTAGAAATCTCTGACTCAGACAGCCAAAATCAGTCAATTTGGGTGGCAATGCCACTCAAGTTGCGGCCAATATGGAAACTGACGCGAGTTTAATATCCGCACGATGATCGATCATCGCAAGGTGAAATTGGCCACGTCACCCGGAAGTTTGATTCTCTGTCTTATACTGTCCATCCCCCATCTACGTCGTGCCACCTTATGGGTTACGGCGCGATTAGCTGGTAATGACAACTGTAAGAAGTGGGATGCTATTAATATTTGCGGATGATAGGTAGCCCGACCTTCGGGTGATGGCCCGAATCCGGTACAGTTCAGGCCCCCAGGTTTAAGAGGCGCCGTCGCAACCCGGCACCCTAAGGCACCCCCCTTCGATCCTGGCTCCTCCCAGAATCGGGTGGCATCTCAGCCACCAGTCAAACGCCAGCAGGCAAGAATGACGTTATGCTTTCTTACCTCATCACATCCTCCTTGCCATCACGGCGCACACAGATCCACACTCCTGAGACTATACTTTGGTATGGCCGATGAAAGTCAGCCATGAAGGACCGCCACCGGTATCGGGGGCTGGGTAGTAGTATTTGGTTAGAGTCCGCCGAACAATATCCTTGTTAATATCAATACCAAATAACTTTGAGATTTGCTCTACTGCGATCTTTGGACAGCTGTACCCTGGATTTCGGCGCTTCATTTCAACGATGACCAGGATCAGTTCCTGGGATGGACCTTTGGGTCATGGCTTGCCTTTTTGACGAGAGGTGCAAAGCAACCGATATTTCCGTTTTTTGAATGCTTCGTGGAATCTCGGCAAAGTTGATGGTCTGATAATAATCGCGGACCGCCGGATTTGGTGTGGACTGATGAAATGCGGCTAGAATCCCAGCAGGAAACGATCGATTACTTAAGGATTGGGTGCGCGTTTTTGCGAGCGGCTGATCACCAGGAGCTGCTGTTTCATAAGCAGGGTGTCAGCAACAATAGATTTTGCGCCACCCGGACCCAAGAGCTTGGCGAGGATAGTCAACAGATGTATGAGCAAAAAGACCAGATCCTTCATCGTCAAACAGGGTAGGGCAGACTGCTATCGGGCACAAGATCTGATCTGTCAATCGTCTGTTTTTACATGCGAAGTTACAATTCACCACCCACAGGAGGCTACTTTGCGCGCTGCAAGACAGCCCTTGCATAGCCGCTTCCGGCTCGCTAAGCTTTAGGGAATTCAATCCGCACACCATTGACATCCACACGTGCCAACTCTCCCTAAGCACATCGGACGCTACGAGATCCTAGAGATATTGGGAGAGGGAGGGATGGCCTGTGTGTATGAGGCCTTCGACCCGGATATCAATCGTACCCTCGCCGTTAAAATTCTACACAAACAGCACTCCGCCGATCCAGAGTACCGTTTTCGTTTTTTACGCGAGGCAAAGGCAGCCGGGGGGCTGTCTCACCCGAATATCGTTACGATCTACGATGTAGGCGAGGTTGAAGAACGCCCATACCTGGCCATGGAGCGGCTAGAAGGTTCGACCTTGGATGATATCTTATTCACCAAGCATGTATTGCCAGTTCAAGCTGTAATTCGAATCGGGATCCAATTGGCTGAGGCTCTGGACTATGCTCATGACCACGGCATCGTGCACCGTGATATCAAACCGAGCAATGTCATCTGTCTGAATGACGGCGACGAAATAAAGATCACTGACTTTGGCATTGCCCACTTGGAGGACAGCAGTGGATCGGAACGGACCAGGCTTGGTTCAGTGCTGGGCACACCTCAGTATATGTCACCCGAGCAAGTCAACGGTAAGGCTGTTGACGGCCGTTCCGACCTTTTTTCTGTTGGTGTGATGTTGTATCAAATGCTATCCGGACAGCGGCCTTTCTCTGGAGATACCCTGCCGAAGGTCATAATCAACATCGTTTCAGAGGAACATGAGCCGCTGAAGAATTTAGTCTCAGACGCTCCCCCCGCACTGGACAAGGTTGTCGACAAGCTTCTGCAGAAAGAACCAGACAAGCGGTTCCAGAGTGGACAGGAACTTGCCGATGCTTTGCATAGAATCTTGCAAGATCTCCGGGAACGTGAGCAGAGAGAGAAAGAACCGCGCATTATATCCATACGCACCAAGTGGACATTTCTGATGGCGGCAATCGTTTCCGCTACGATGATTATCGGACTCTCTTTCGCTTACAAGAAAGAGGTTGAAGCAATGACCAGGCTGGCCATTGACTATGGGCGTTCCATGGCGAAGTTCATTGCGATGGAGAGCGCGGAACCGATATTGATTCAGGATTGGATCACTATAGAAGTTTTTGTGAGAGAGACACAGCGGAATCAGGAACTCACAGATATAACTATTGTTGATCATCAGGCGATAGTTCGTGGGAGCACGGACATGGACCTCGTTGGCAAGGTTTATCAGAAGCCACAGGATGAGACACCCTTGGCCGAGACAGACGGGACTCGGGTGTATCAGCGTATCGCAAGAGATCAAAGTGAGGCATTCTATATCGACACCCCTATTGTTTTCCAAGACAAGGAAATTGGCCGTGTCTACCTCGAGTTCCCAACCTCATCGCTCCAGGAAGCTGCAAATCTGACCATCGTCCTGATGCTGGTTCTGATGGCGGCCACGGTAGCCGCGGTGGTTATTGTTGGCTATGGATTGAGTCATCGCCTCACTCGGCTTTTGCGCGTGCTAAAACGGGGGCTATTGGAAATCCAGCAACGACATTACGAGCATCGGATTGACGAGAAGCGTAACGATGAGTTCGGACAGCTGTTCCGCTCTTTTAACGACATGGCCGAAGGGTTGCAAAAGATCGTGGAGAACGAAACCGTGATAGCACCTGAGGCTATTTCGATCGAACCAGGCGGGTTATCGGATTCGAGCCAAGCGATGGACCACTCCAGCCCCGCGGGTGATAAGCCGACAGATAATGGGTCGAACTCTAATGAAGAAACCGGGTCTTCAGTTATCACGTCGGAATCGGAAGAAGCCAAGCCCGCCGGGCACTCAAAAGCTGACCAGGAAAACGTATCAGCTGACTTGGAAAGCTCAGAACAGGCAGGTGATGAAGGTGACAGGACGAGAATTACCCCTTAGGCGATTTATCGCCGCCATTTTTTACATCACCGTGTTTATGCTGTCTGCTTGTTCAACGAACACGATAAAGCTTGCTGAAGATAAAAATTTTGTCGTGCTGATTGCGGGACATGGTGACTCTCTCAGATCACTTGCGAAGTTGTATCTGGGGGACGAATCGATGTATTGGCTCATAGCTGATATCAATGGGGTGCGTGAGGTTGAGACGGGTCAGGAACTGGTCATTCCCCTCAAGATAGATAATCCTACGGGTGTATTTGTGGATGGCTACCAGACCATCCCCATTCTTGCATATCATCGTGTAAGCAGGAAGTTTACAGGGAAGATGTCCGTATCCATCGAGATGTTTGATGAGCAGATGTCGTACCTCAAACGGAATGATTATCGCATCATAACCTTATCTGAAATGATCCCTTTTTTGCGTGGGGAGAGGCCGATTCCGCGCCGAGCGGTTATCATCACATTTGACGACGGCCATCACACGATCTATCAGAATGCGTTCCCCATACTGAAAAAATATGGTTTCCCAGCCACCCTGTTTGTATACAGCGACTACATCAATAAGGGTGGGCTAACCTGGCGGCAAATCGATGAAATGACCAGCTCCGGGCTAATTAGCTTACAGTCACACTCAAAAAGCCATACCAATTTGGCCATCAGGCTCGATGATGAGGATGAGGCCCGCTACCATAGCAGGGTTCTGCAGGAAATTGTTCTGCCGCCGGAGCTTATGGAAAAACGCATGGCCGCACGTGTTTTCGGTTATGCGTATCCCTATGGTGATACGAATGACTACGTCATCGAACAGCTAAAAAAACACGGTTATGAATTGGGTCTTACCGTATATCCAGGGGGAAATCCCGCATTCGGGAATCCTTTTTTGCTGCGCCGGGCGATGATCTTTGGTGACGAAGGTATGGAGGCGTTTCGGGAAGAGCTGAAAACCTTTCGAACTGTGGACCTACATTGAGTTCGTTAGCGAAAATTCCGGTAGTAGAATTTTTTGTAGGAATCCTTCTTATCAACGGGTGTGCACAGGTTTCCGTAGCGCCAGACGAGGCACGAAACAGGGCTATTCTACACCGGGTGGAACTCGCGCGTGCGTACGGAGAACAAGGTGATTTGTCGCGTGCATTGATGCAGTGGAAAGCTGTTATTGCCCTCGATCCTGAGCACCCGGAAGCTCTGCAGCAGGCTAAAGCCACGCAAGTTTCGATCGCGGAAAAAACTGAAAAACATTTGACGAAAGGACGAAAGCTCCTTCAGAGGGGCAGAACCTCACGAGCCAAGCAAGAACTCCTACGGGCGCTTGCGGTAGATCCTGCGAACCCGGAAGCGCTGAGTTATCTCAGGAAAACGGAGAGACAAGGGGCAAGCCTATTCAATAAAAACTCAAAGAAAATGCCGCCTGAATGCGCTGAATGTAAGGATAAGGATAAAGGTAAAGATAAGGATAAGGGTAATGATAAGGAGTTGGCAGAAAAGCACTATCGCAACGGTGTTCAAGTGTATCGGGAGGACATCGACCTTGGAATATGGCATTGGGAGCAAAGCATGAAATATAACCCACAACACGCCAATGCCAAGATGCGATTGAGACGGGCATACAAAATCAAGGAGATGCTGCGCAGCATCGAACGTCCCTCTGATAACTAAAATATGCGTCTTGGTATATAAACGCTGAGGATCAGGAGGCTTACAGGTTTTTCAGCTTTTCCTGCAATTCAAGTGCCCGGGTTCGATAGATCATCGCTGGTTCGTACTGCGGGTCCAGCACGAGTACTTTTTCCCAAATTTCGATCGCCTTGTCTAGATTGTGCCTCCGGTATAACGACATCGCCTCTTTGTGATATCTGGTAACCAGAGTTTGCCGCGTCTTCTTCAGTCCCTTGCTGGCCATGGCGTGGTCGGGTTCGTATACGAGAGCCTGACTGAAGGAGTCGTAGGCCTTATCCAATTCTCCAGATGCAGTGTAAGCCATTCCCTGCTTGTAAAAACGATCCGCCAGGAGCATGTCATCCAGGGAAGCCAATTGCATAGCGATCTGATCGTTGGAAGGGTCGAGCGCCTGTGCCTTTTCTAATAGCACCCGTGCACTTTTCAACTGCTTCTGAGCAGCGAGTTTGTCTGCATGTGCGCTATAGCTGAGTAATAAAAGGTTGCGCGCTTCTTCTGTTATATCTTTTTCCTGCTCCTTCTCAAGCGTGGTGATGGCATCGCGATAATTTTGCGCGTCGTAATGCTTCTTGGCTAAAGCGTATTTGGATGGCTCGCCTGACATTTGCACCGGCAACTTGGGTGCTTTCTCCTCGGGTAATGCAAGGGATCTTTTACCCGGAATCTTGAGCGTATCGCCAACGGTGAGTCGGCTGGGATTTTCAATTTGGTTGTACCTGGAAAGGATAACGAACTGCAGAGAGTCGCCAAGGAATCGCTCCGCGATAACTGAAAGGGAATCCTTGGGCTGTGAGGTATAGAGAAAATGCTCAGTACCCAGGTATTCCTTTGGGTCCATGTCCATTTGGTTTATAAGATCCTTTGCAACCCTGTGGTTGGGGTGCTGGGTAATAATGATCTCGAGATCCCTTCTCGCCTCATCGTTATTGCCATTTTGCAGGTATTGGATTGCCCGTTTGAGCCTGTTGGATACACTGATCTGCTCGACCTGCTGCACAGCCACATCGGGCTTTTCTTTCTGCTCAGGGGTTGTAACACAGCCTGCCAGAACTGTTACTGCCGCAAATACCGCAATTTGATACAAATAACGCATTCTATTGAATTTTCCTAATAAGTTCTTTCAGTCAATATCAATGGCACAGGTTCACTCTGTATGCCAGCGCGGTCTTGATAATTAGTTATTGGTTTTGTTGTGTATCTAAAGTACCGTTTTTCCTGGAATACCGCAATATAGCGAGAGTTCAGGCTCCTCATTATGCCGCGATGACCAGCAGATTATTCATCATTCAATCAGGGGGTTAGCGACGTTTCGGTTTTCACCGTAACCACCGTTACGTTGTCGTGGCCACCAGAGTCCAGTGCTCGCGCTACCAGTACCTCAGGCACGAGCATCGGGTCATTCTCTGTTAAAACGTAAGCGATCTCGTCTTCTGAAACCTCCTTCGTCAGCCCGTCACTGCACAGCAGAAACACATCGTTCTCACGAGCATCGAGTGTCACCAGATCAAGGAGCAACTCGTCAGCTCCCCCCACGGCCCGGGTTATGACATTTGCTTCGGGATGACTGGGAGCCGCTTCAGGTGTGACAAAGCCCCCACGAACCAATTCGTCTATCATGCTGTGGTCTCTGGTCAATGCTTTCAGCTCGTTATTGCGAAAAAGGTAAGCCCGACTATCTCCAGCCCACAGGCACGCGCACTTTCTATCCCGGGCCAGCAGTACAACCACTGTACTCCCAATTATATCTGAGCCAGGTCGTGTTGCGGAGGTCTGCCGTAGTGCGGAGTTAACCCCTTCAAGTTGCTGCTTGGTTAGCGCTATGAATTCGTCAAGGCTTTCGGGAGGAGGGATAACACGCAAGGACTCTACGATATGGCGGCTTGCGGTATCGCCTGCCTTGTGTCCCCCCATGCCATCAGCAACAGCCCACAAGCCATTTTCCGGTAGGCTGAGACAAGCGTCTTCATTGACTGAACGCACATTTCCGCTATGGGTGAGTTGTGCCGACGACCAGTGGACGCGGGTTGCTTTTGGGACGGAGCAAGACTTCGCTGCCAAATCAAGCTGATGATTCTGCCATCCCCGGTGTTCCCAATGCCCGTCCATGAGTGCGGAAAATCCATGCATTGAGGGCAAACCCTTACAGAGAGCCAGCGAGGGGCCAACGTGATCGGAGCCGGCGGTACTCCACGCACTATATCCCGGAAGCAGCTGTCTCATGAGGTGCTCGGTCAGCGTGAACCAGTCCGGATGTTCCTGTTCGGAGGAGGTCAGATCGAAATGCCATGCCTCATTACCACCAGGTGGTGATGAGTGGATAAGGGGGAGCTTTTCCAAGTGGTCGGTGAAGGCTCTGCCCAACTCTTGTGCCTGCGCGTCGAAAGTCTCCAGGTTAAATGCATCGTCAAGGGACGTGAGTGCCAGTCGCTCCGCTTGTGTTAACCATTCGCCGGCCCCGAACAATACCTGAAGTAGGTTAGTCTGGGCTGGAAGTTGGACAGCAAGGGTGAAAGGGAAGTAACGGCCCACCTTGTCAACACTGGGTATCAGTACGCCTGCCCAGCCGCTGTCGCCACATATTCCCGCGGAAAGGCCGAAACGCCAGATTGGACTCGTCAGGTAAATGTCAAGCCAGGTATCTGCAAGTTGGTCGCGGCTGCAAGATATGCCCTGTTGCAGCCACTGGTCCCACGTATCTACAAAGGTGCGGGGTAACCTCCGAGATACAAAGTCGCCATGTGAAGCGACCTTTCCGTAAAAGCCCAGAATGGAGTTTGTTGCAGGTTTCACAGGTTTTCAGGGCAGCGGAACTTATTCAACGCCTTGAGTCGAAAAGGGTTCTGTACACTGCTCGCAGTGAGTAGGTAGGTCACCTTGCGGTCCCCGAGCTGGAAAGTGACACGAAACTCCTCAGGCTGTGATGTACTCTCAACCTTGGTTTTGTCGAGTAGCCTGAACCATGCCCAGGGGCCGCGCTCAGTTAACGAGGATGGGCCGGTAGGCGGGGGTGGCAACATCATGAGCCTGACCTGGTTGGAACCGCGGGGGGCTGGCCATTGAATGTTCGTTGGGCGTACAGGCCCGTGATCGTAAACAACCTGTTGTCCGTCCACATCCAGCACGAACTTAATTATTTCTTTGTCCATGGCGGTGGGTGTAAGCATGAAATTGACCGCTGGGGCTTGCCCACTGGCCGGGAAGAATGCGTCTCGTATCGCCTCAGCGTGCTCTAACTTACGTGACATCGCCTTCGAAAAGGATCCACTGTTCTTTTGTAGGAAATTATCCACGAGCCCGCCGGGACCAAAAAAACGCCCAAAATCCTCCAGTGTGACCTCCCGCGCTTTATTACGTATCAAAGGGTATCGATTACTGATAGCACGCCGGCAGAAGGGAAGAATCGTCGAACGCCATTCGGCATTGATTCGTTGCTGCTGGCTGCTTCGAGTCAGGGCAGAACTGCTGCTGGCAAGTGCTTCCAGCCAGCGATTGAGCGGTATTGGCTGGCGTTTTGCCTCAACTCCGATTCGGCGAACAGAATCCGGCAGCTCCGTCGAGGGGGGAAGGCGCGGGTCGACCGAGCTCAGGTACACATAGAGTCCGTCCAGCATATCTACAATGCTGTCGATCGGTGGCGCGCCTTCTTCGCCTGGTCGCATGAGTTCGTGGAGTTGCGCAAAGTGCCTGTCCACAGGATTTGCTGGGCCCTGTGTTTCCGTTTCTGCTTCACCGGAGGATTCAGCTTCGAGGAGCCTGGCAAGCCGCTCTTTAACAGCTGTGAACTCGTCCACAACCTTCCCAACGGTGGTCGAAAGCCCATTTTCTGGTTCAAGGGCAGTCTCGTGTGCGACCGCAACCAGGAGCTGCCGCATCGGTGAGTCCTTATCAGATAATAGATTAGCGACTTCAGCGGCTTGTCGAAAGCTCTTGAAGGGGACAATTTCGACATCTCCCAGTAGTGTCTCCCAATTGTCGATATAATCCTGAAAGTAGAGTTTGCGAACTTCTTTGATGACTACGGAAAGCTCCTCGGCATTTAGCAGGGGTTTCGGTTCGGCGCCCAGGATCCAACTCTCATTGCCTACCTCGGCGGCTAGCCCGGGGGTCTCCTTGAGGAAAAGTTTGTGGTACCCCTCTTTGGTGTAAAGTCCCGGGATTCCCTTCGTGAGCGGTACGCCGCTCTGGCGCGTAAATACCGCGGCGGCATTTTCTCCGGCAGCATCGGTGACGCGAAAGTCTGGAACCCGATCTTTATAAGGAATTTGTACAAGCCGCCCATAGACGCGTTTAGCCATGGGCATTGCCGCCAGTGTTGTGCGCGTATCCTCGATCAATGCAGCATCGAGCGGAAACGGTAGCGGGTGTGGTACATCTTGCAGCAGCGCCCGCAGGTGATTTTTCAAGCCTTGGCGTTGTTCGGTGCTGACCTGGTGAGGTAAATGTTTTTGCCAATCCAGCTCTATCCAGGCCCTTACAGTTGGCTCGTCAAAGTGCTTCGGCTCACCGAGCATCAGGTAGACCTTCAATGCTTCGTAAAGAAATTCGGGATTGTCCTGCCATAGACGGAGCTGCTCCTCCAATCGCAATACGAGCATGGGTAGAAAAAGCTCATCGAGCAGGCTCCGGTAAGTGGACTGTGCCTGGGAGCCTAATTTGTCGCCTTGGTACAGGCCGAATCCCTTTAGCAGGGGGGTAGCTTCATCCCGCGATCCAAAGCCACCGGGGATATTGTACGCGGCATCCAATATCGGCAGCACAGTCGCCAGGTCCCATTCCCCTTGGGGAAGCTCTTCGATCCGGGTTTGTATTGTCTCGGCTGCCTTGCTCACCTCGGTGATATAGGTCAGGTTGCCGGAATAGCTTATCAACCAGGCAGTGATGGTAATCACTGTCAGTGCCGCAGCCCCGGCGTATGCACCCCGTTGCAGCAAGGTGCGCTGGCGCTCGGTGCGCAGATTGGTGCCGGCGAGTGCCGCTTCCTGGAAGATGACATCGTGAAAAAGCCGGGTAATAAAGTAACTCCTGCCGGTACCTGAATAACTGGCTAAAGCCGTTCGTTCCAGGCCGAAAGTCCTTGCCAGGTTGCCCATCAACCGGTCGATAGGAGCGCCTTCCTGGGTGCCGCTGCTAAAGTAGACGCCGCGAAGTATAGGAGGCGTCTCAAACTGGCTGGGCTGGAAGATCCCGCCGATGAATCGCTCCGCGATGCCTTTCAACGACCTGAATTGTCGGGGAAAGGTATAAATGAGTTCACGGTGTTCCAGGCCGTGTTCTGTTTGCAGTCGCTCTGAAAGGCGGGTATTGAGCCGCTGCTCGAGGGCTGTGAACTCGTCCGCAAACCTGCCCACGGCGCCTGCAGGTGCCTCGACCGTATCTGCTGGGAATGTTATTCCCCACACCTGGGCGCGTTCATCACGTCCCAGATCATCGAAAAATTCGATGAAGCCCGCCAGAAGGTCACATTTTGTGAAGAGGACGTAGATCGGGAATCGTATACCGAGAGTTTCGTGCAGTTCCTGGATTCGTTGTTTTATGACGCGAACCTGGTCGGCCCGCTCTGTCTCGCTTTGTTGTAACAAGTCCACCACACTGACGGCAACGAGCGCACCGTTGATAGGGCGTCGGCGCCGATGTTTCTTTAGCAGACTCAGAAAGCCGGTCCACGCCGCCTTGTCAACCTCCATGTGGCTGTCTTGGGTGGTGTATCGCCCAGCGGTATCCAGGAGAATTGCTTCATCGGTAAACCACCAGTCACAGTTTCGTGTGCCGCCGATGCCCCGTACCTTGTTTTCCTCACCGAAACGGTCGCCCAACGGAAAATGCAGACCGGAGTTGACAAGTGCGGTGGTCTTACCAGAGCCTGGTGGACCGATGATGATGTACCAGGGGAGATGGTAGAGGTATTGATGACCGTGCTTGAAGCCGACTTTGGATTTTTTCAGTACGCCAAGCGCATCCTGGAAGCGTTTTCGGAGCTCCGCGAGTTCCTCCTCAGACTCCAGGGCTGTAGCGCCTGGCGAGGGCCCAGCCGTATCCGCCATGTCCTCTGCCATCTGCTCGTTGGTGCGCTTGGCTTTGAGGTGCGCTCGAAAAAGATTGAGCCCCCAGAGTGTTAACACAACGAGAACCGTGATTAGTCGGCTCAATGGGGAGGTCAAGGGCTTGTAGTCTGCAAAACCAATCAGGGGGCCCAGGACCCAGATCAGGAAGACCACGGCCAAGATGCCGAGAGCTGTGATTACCCACCGTTTTGTAAAGAACCGGAAAAGTCTTTTCATATCACTGCCACGCTTATCCTCTCCAGTCAATCATATTCGGTATGATTGGTGGCGCAATGGTATAGCGCCCTATTCGTGTCTTGCCCGCATACTGCGCTGGAACCCGGAAATCTGCTCAGCTTGCCAAGACAGGAAAAAATTTCTTGGGCAATGTAGTGTGATATTCCAGGCGTACGGGTACGCTGCCTTCATCTCCCTTCACGCGTGGGGAGCAGCGCGATCTCTACACGCCGATTGCGTGCGCGGTTTGCGGGGGAATCGTTGGGTACAAGGGGCTCCGTGTCTGCACGTCCTTCTGCGGTCACACGTTCCGGCGAGTCGATATGAGCAGAGAGTACGGATTTGACCGCATTGGCCCGTTCCTGGGACAGGTGCCAGTTAGATGGGAAGCGCAGGCTGCGAATTGGAATATTATCCGTATGGCCAGATACAAGAATCCGGCCCGGTACTTCATCCAGCGCCTCGCCTATCCGCAGGAAAAGATCTAAATAATCGCTGTTTAACTGGGCGCTGCCCGATCCAAAGAGCCCCTTGCCGCGAACCGTGACAATGGTCTTGTCCGGGGCTTCAGTAACATCGAGCCTTCGGGCGTTAATTTCAGGCTCAAGGAGCATTTGCAGTGTGATCCGCGGCTTTGCCGGTGGAGGCGAAACGGCTCGCAGGACGGGACGAGCTTCCAATAGATTCTTATCCACCTTGATACTATGCAACTCCGTAAAGACGGGATCCGATGTGCGGTTCAGGCTGAAGCTGAAGCCCAGGTAGATCACCAGTAACAACACGCCGGCAGCAGCCCCTACAACCCACAGGGGAACGTATCGAATTACCGGGTTTCTCTGATCCTTGATTCCCTGCCAGCAGGGTGACAGTTCGCGTTCGAAGTCTCCGCGCTGGGTCCGGATGGTGTGAAACAGGCTTTCGCGCAACGCTTCCAGCTGGTCGTGTCCACGCTCGATCACGCCGTAGCGGCCTTTAAAACCCATCGAGAGGCAGATATACATGAGCTCCAGCAGGTGGAGGTTGCCGGCGGGATCCTGAGCCGCTTGTTTCAGTAGTACGAAGAACTTCTCACCACCCTGCGTGTCATTGTGAAATGTATTGAGCAGGCTGTGTGTAAGCCACAAACTCGTGCTTCCCCAGGGTGTGCTCAGCACTACCTCATCCAGTACCGTGCAGAGCACGTAGCGTGCCCAGAGCACGGTTTGCGGCCTGATCCCCTGACTTCGCGCCCTGGCCTCGAATGCCTTGATCTCATCGATGAGCTGATTTCGCAGCCCGTCCGGATCAGAATGGGAAGGGGTACTTCGAAGGCGGCTTGCCACCGTGATAAGGGAGGATGCCGCTGCTTCAAGCGGATTCAACCCCATACCGACGGTAGCGGAAAACGCTTCTTCACGGTCTGGAGCATATGGGCTGGCACGACGTTGAGGCGGTGACGCCGGTGGCTGACCCGCAAGACTCCCGCCAGGGCTCGGTTTAAGGATAGTCCGTGTATCGTCTCCCGGGTTAAAGAAGGGATCGTCCTTTGTCACGGTCTCACTCTCTGATTGCCCAGAATTCAAGATCCAAGCCTGGATAATCTCCGGCGATGTGGAAGGCACACCTACCAGATTGATCGAGTTCCTTCCACAGCTCACCGGTGCGATCCAGCTCAAAATAGGTGAAACCGGCGTGGTATGGGATTTGGCGCGGAGCTACGGGTAGCGGGCGAAGCCCTACACCCGGCAGATGCAGGTTTACCAAGTTTCGGATCTTTTCCACTGGCCCGATCTTGACCTCAGAGGGGAAGTGCGAGCGCAGCGCCTCGGGTGACACCTTCGCATTCACTGCGAGGACGAATACGGCTGTACTGAACAATGTGCGATCACTCACTGCTGCCACGCGGATGCCGAATTTATGCTCCTGAAGCGGGATAAGTGTCGCTTTTTGTTCCAGAACCATGCCCAGCGACAGGCGCAGATTGACCATAACCGGAACAAACGTCTCCTTCAGCGCATCATGCAGGTAGGGTGGAAGCTCGGCAGGACGTTTATTGTCAGCGGTAAATGTAGCCAGTTCACCGGCGACTTGAATGGCTATGAGATAGAATAATTCG
>JAQYVO010000150.1 GCA_030145425.1 Chromatiales bacterium
TCCATTATCCGGCCTGTTCCGATCCAAGCATGCGCTTGACCTGTTTGTCGATCTGACTGCGAAAACGGTCGGGTTCGTTGAGGGGAGGTACCTCCGTGACGACGATACGCCCGCCCTCGGCCCTCACCCTCTCCAGGATCCGGGCATTTTTTTCTGCCAGCCGGCAGTCGAGTATCACGAAGGCGTTCGTCCGGGTGTTCAGAAGCTCACCGATCACCTGTTCCAGCTGTTGTGTGCTCGGGTCAGGCCAGGTTTCAAAGCCGATCAACTGGAAGCCGTCGGTCAGGGCTGCGTCACCCAGAAACAGCATCCGCGTCGGCGTCAGGTCGGTGGACTCATGGGTCACAGTTTGTCCAGCAACAGAATGCTTATCACCAGGCCATAGATGGCGATGCCCTCCGCCAGGCCAAGGTAGATCAGGGTGCGGCCGAATATCTCCGGTCTCTCGGCCAGCACGGCCAGCGAAGCGGCACCGATGGGGCCCACGGCTATGCCGGCGGCGATGGTGCTAACCGCCGTGGGAAGGCCCACGCCGATGATGCCCAGGCCCATCCCTATGGAGATCTCGCCGCCGGCCTCGGCGACGCCGGGGGCTGCCAGTACCTGCTCGATGCCCATGAAGACAAGCAATGCCTGGGCTGTGACAAAAATCACCAGGTTGGTACCTATCGCCGGTTTGAACCAGCGCGCCGCCTTCGCTCTCTTTTCTGGCGCCGTCTCGAGATAGATACCTGTGACGACCAGCCCGGCGATCGCAAGAGTCATGAGACCTATCAGCCAGTACATGATTTACTCCTTGGTTTCATTTCAGTAGTGTTCATGCCGTAATCCCGGTTTCCAGCCGCAAGGGCCTGAACTCCGTTCCATCCCCGGAATAGAAGCGGGAAAACCCCTCGTAGTACTCCAGCCTCAGCGCCTGTATGGTGACGATGGCGCCTTCGAGCACCAGGATGAAAAGATTGCCGAAGATCACCATCAGCAGATGGCCGTGAGTGCTCTCCATCATGTCTGCCAGGTGGAACACGGCGACGGCCAGGGCCACATGATTGAGGCTGAAGGCCGCAATTCGCAGAAACGAAAGGGTGTTGGAGATATACCCGGTTACCGTTTCGAAAGTCTCGATCAAGGCCACCAGCATGCGTTCCCCCGGGGGGGCTTCGGTTTCGATGAGCTTATAGGCGAGCAGTGCAATCAGGGCCGTGACGCTGAGCAGCATGGCCCCAAGGCCGAACGCCCCGTTGGCGTAGTAGTTCCATAACCCGTAAATCATGCCCAGGTAAAAAACCAGACTTACCAGCCCGTTGCTGTCGAAGATTGCCCGTGTAATATCTCTTTCCACCATCCGGTTGTGGACACTGATCAGGGTGATCAGCAGCAGGTAGGCAATGCCCCATTTCAGGGCAACCGAGAGCATGTAGAGGGGGTCGGACAACGGGGGTATCCATACCGCCTTGAGTATTCCCTCGTAGCCGAACACAGAGCCGTAGAGAAATCCGAAGAGGGTGGCCGACAGGCCGATGCAGACGGCAAAAGCGGTGAAGGATTTCAGTTTTCGGCGGGCCAGCCAGGCGGCCAGTACGATGGTCAGACCATGCCCGATATCGCCGAACATCATGCCGAACATGGCAATGAAGGTGACAGCGAAGATCGCCGTCGGGTCCACTTCCCCGTAACGGGGAACACCATACTGTTTGACCAGGGTTGCAAAGGGCGCCATCAGCCAGTGCTTCGGGAGGTAGCTGGGTACCAGGAGACGCTCTTCGGCGGAGGGTCTGCGAGCGTTGAGCCGGAACGGGTCCTCAAGCACCCTGGTCAATGCCTTTTCGGTGCGATCGATATCCCGTGCCGGTATCCAGCCGGATATGATCGAGAGGTGGCCGGCGCTGCGGGCGGCCGTATCCAGGCGCACGAAGGGTTCGGCCATCACCAAAGTGCTGCGTGCGGCCTCGAGATCTTCGCGCAGTGCCTCGGAGCAGGTTTTCATGCTCTCCAGTTGCCGGATGCGTTCCTGCTCTATCCGGTGACGCCGGGTTTCCAGTTCCTTTCTTACCTTTTCCGGCTCGTCGTGAAGCTCAGGCGGTATCGGCAGGGGACGGAAACCCGCGGTATCCAGCACCGAGCCCAGCTCATCTTCCCGCTTCCCGCGGGGACCCACGACCACCACATGGGCGTTGTGTTCATGTTCCATGTAGACGAAGAGCAGGTAATCCGCCAGACCCAACGCCTCCCGCAACTGGGTGACATTGGCGCGGGGGACCATGCCGATACGCAGGTCCAGAAACAGCCGCTCTCCCCGCAGCAGGCTGAGATCGATGTTCAGATGACTGAAGTTTTCCAGTGCCTGCTCCAACTGGTGAATCATCTGTTCCTCTTCCTGGAGGTCGCGCAATGTCTCTTCCAGGGCAGAACAACGCTCCCATACCTCACCCAGCCACGCATTGGTCTTTTTCAGGTCCTGCTCGCTGATCACGTGGATGCGCCCGAGATGGACTTGCGGGGGCAGTGCGATATGACGGCCGATTTTTTCCAGCCTGGATCCGGCCTGACTGTAAAGCTCCCGGAAACGCTCGCCGGGAATGATCGGAAAGCTCTCCTCGTGAACCGGACGGTGATCGGGGCTGAATACCGCCAGCTCCGCCAGTGTGAGGGAAGCCTGGGGGAGCTCATCTGTCATGATCTGGAGCATCACGTGTTTCATCGGCAGTGGGCTAAACATGGCCGGCCACCCGAGCCTGGGTTTCTTCGCCCGGCACGCCGGGCATGCCGGCAGCCGTGCGAATCAGGCTGTCATCCAGTTTGAGCACTTTTCCCTGGATAACCGCGTATATCCTTTTCAGGTCCATCTCCCGCAAAACCAGATAGGCCAGGGAGCGGGTTACCGCTGAAGGACTGAACCTCAGGCTCTGATGCGCCTGGGCCGCGGTTTCGTTGTCCAGGATACGTTCCGCCTCCAGGGCATTGCCGACATCCGACATGACATCCTTGAAATGACCTCTCAGGCCTTCTATCACGCCCTCGAAACTGTCTTCGTTCACCAGTAGCTTCAGATGGTCCCGAAACAGTCGACGGCCGAAAGGGATCAGGAGAAAGTAGGTCTCGGTTGCCGACAGCCCGTAACTGAACCGGTAGCGCAACAGCCAGATCAGGTTCTGCTGGTCGATCATGGCCCCGAGCAGGCGGAGGAGGGACGATCTGTCCTTCGGTTCGGCGGCACTTGCCCGCCTCAGCAGGCCGGTGTAATAGCTGTGGTCGATGGCGGCGTCGAGGGAAAAGGGTTCGTTCTTTTCCTCGTAGACCCGGCGGGCCTGGTGGGCGATGTCGCGGTAGGGTCCTTCCTCCAGCTGCCGCAGCAGCTCCAGGATGTTCTCGGTGCGCAGCAAGCGTTCGTGAGGCAGGGAGATCAGCGGGGGCAGGTCGTGGAGATTCTCCCTGATCTGGTCGAACGGCAGTTCTTTCAGTTTGCCCCGGATAATGGCCTTGAGGTTGTACAGCTCGAACTTTCGGATCCAGTGGACCAGGATGCTTCTCGCCGGACCTTCGAGCGGGCGAAGCAGCACCGAGAGCTCTTGCATCAGTGTGCGGATCAGGGCTTTCTCTGCCACCCGGTTCAGGGTTGCCGGGGACAGCCCCTGCTCAATGAGTCCGACGAGGGAAAAATCTTTCCCCAGGGTTTCCAGGGGGCTGTGGATCAGGTCCTCGAATCGCCGCGGCGAATAGAGCTGCTTCGCCATCACGGCTACCCGGGTCTTCAGGTAGGTTTGGGATGTGATAGCTGTCATGAGACGAGCCAGACTTCAGTCGTCTGCATCCGGGTCGAGCAGGAGGTTGAATGCTGCCTCCAGCGCCTCTTCTTCGCGGGCCTCCGCCAGATCGCGCAACTGGGTGTGACGTTCGTCGAAACGCCTTTTGAGCTCGCTGATGGTCTGATCCGCCCGGGCCTCCGCCTTCTCCCGAAACGACAGGTGGAGTTCCGGTATGCGGGCCTCGAACCGCTCTTCTTCCGCCCTGGCCTCCTGCAGGGCACTTTGAATCAGTTGTTCCCGGGCCTTGTCCGCCTGTTTGGCGATCTGTTCGGCCCGCATTTCCGCATCGAGCAGCAGTTTGAGAGTCTGGTCCATGCCCAACCCCGGGCGATCCTGTCCAACAAAGGATCGCCTGCGAAAAACTTCACACGAAATAGAAGTTTAGTGGAACCTGCTGCCTTCTTGCTTGCCTTGGATCAGTTATTGCTAAAGTACAGTTATTAAAGGAATTAAAGTAATATTTATGGGGCTCTTTCCCCGATCAAGTGCGTAGATCACCGTCGTAGGGCCGAATTCATTCGGCCAACAGCCATCATCACCCTTGCCCGGGTTGATTCAACTCAAGTATTGGTCGAATGAATTCGACCCTACATGCCTCTCCCCGAAGCTTGGTCGAATGAACTCGATCCTACGATTCTGCTGGCAGATGGGATGCGCTTTGTCGAAAATGCTGATTTACCCACTTAATCAGGGGAGGGGCCATATTTTGTGTTTGAAGGGCCCCGGGGAATCGGTTGATGGTTGATCCCTGTAGGATCAGAGCCCCAGGAAGGACCAGGAGGCGGGGGTGCGGCTGAGCGCCACGCTGACGATATAGCCTGCGCTCAACAGGGCCAGCACACCGTAGAAGATGCGTTGCCTGCGGGTTTTGCCCAGTCTGAGCGCCATGGTACCGAGTAGGATGTAAAGCACCAGAACCAGCAGTTTGGTGGTCAGCCAGGGGGCGTCGAAGGGGTATTGATGGCTCATCACCGCCATTGCGATGCCTGCGGTCAGCAGCATTGTGTCGTTGAACTGGGACAGGCGCCTCACCCAGCGCTTCTGCACCAGCGCGGGATGATAGAGCATCCAGTAGAAGCGCAAGGAAAAGAAGCAGATATTGAACACCACCGTGGCGATGTGCAGTTGCCTGATCCAGTAGTAGGTCATGGGTGTTAACAGGCCCCCGATGAAAACCGGGGAAGGATACCTTCCGGGCTGGTTAAGGTCCATGCGGAGATCAGCGAAAATGAAAAACCACTTTGAGTTCGATGTCCTGGGCCTGGTCCACTCGCCGTTCAAGGAGAAATTCGGTATTCCCCGGCAGCCGGGGCTGGTGCCGGAGATCAGGGCCACGCTGGAATTGCTGTCGCCATACGACAGGCCGGAAGCAGTCTCAGGGCTGGAGGGTTATTCCCATATCTGGGTGCAGTTCGTGTTTCACCAGACCTATGGGGATCAATGGCAACCTACTGTCCGGCCGCCGCGCCTTGGGGGCAACAGGCGTGTGGGGGTGTTTGCCAGCAGATCTCCCTTCCGGCCAAACCCCATCGGCCTGTCCGTGGTAAAGCTCGATGAGGTACGCTGCAGCGCCAGTGGGGTGGAGCTTGCGATATCAGGCGTGGATATGGTCGATGGCACCCCGGTGCTGGACATCAAACCCTACATTCCCTATGTCGACAGCCTTTCCGATGCCCTTTCCGGTTACGCACCGGTTCCCCCTGAGCAGATTCTGGAAGTCCATATATCCCTACTCGCAGAGCAGCAGCTGGACGGGCGACCGGACAGCGCAGTGCTGAGGACGTTGATAAGATCTCTGCTGGCGACCGATCCGAGGCCAGCCTATGTGGGCGGGTCACAGCCGGACCGGATCTATGGCATCCGCCTTTACGACTTCGATCTGCGCTGGCGGGTCGAGGGAACCCGTGCAGAGGTTGTGGAACTGGCGCCGGTCGAAACAGCCTCCCCCTGAGTGCGATTGTTTACTCTGCTGCTACTAATTTAATTCTTGCATTTAGTGCGATCATCTACCACACTACATGAGAACTAGTGTATAACTATATGAAATTATAGCCAGATGGGGGTCCCGTGCCAGGATTCAACAGTTCGGCAGTATTGGATTATCAACAGGTCGAATCTTCTGAGGCCTTTCCGAAAGTGGAGCCTTCGGCCCACCTGTCCGCCGCTGAAAAGCGCATCTGGCGGATCCTGGTGCAATCTATGTCTCATTTGGAATTCAGCGAGCTCGATCGGCCGCTACTGGAAAGATACTGCGCCATCACAATGCTGCTGCGTAAAACGATGCGGCACATTCAGGCCAAAGGCACAATGGAAGACGGGAAGCCGAATCCCTGGTTGAAGATCCATGAGCGCCAGCTCAGCCTGCTGCAGTCCGTGTCCCATCAGCTTCAGACACGGCCCATCCTCCGGCAATATCAGAGACAAAGGATTATCGACACCCGGGATTTGGTTTCAACCGGCTGATAAATATCATTTTTCTGCTGTGATGTAACAGATCCAGCCGGCATCTGCGATGCCCTCGGTTACCGGCTTGAAGATGCCGTCCGGTTCTTCGTCCTCATCCCAGCCCTGCCAATAAAACGTCACACGGCTGAAACCTGCTTGCTCCAGCAGCTCCCGGACCTCGGGTAGTGTCCAGAGCCGCCAGTCATAAGTGAAGGCCTTGTCCAGCCGGGAACCGTCCGGGAAGCCGAAATGGATGTGACAGATCAGGCCATTGCTGATGGGGTCATAACTCTCCTGTTCCCAAACGTAGGTAAACCCGCCTTCCTCTTCGATCTCCCGCTCCTCCACGATGTCGCGAAACGAGTCGTACCCGCCATAGGCGTCGAGAAACATGACACCGTCGTCTACCAGGGCTTTCCGGACGCTCTTGAAATAGCTGAGCAGCCGGTCCCGGTCCTTGAACAGCCAGTAACTGAAGTTCATGGCCGAGATAATGTCCGGCGATTCGGTACTGACGTCGAGTACATCGCTTTGGAGCAGTTCCACCCGTTTCCGCTGGGTATCGCTCAGTCGGGACAGGTTGTTCTCGCGGCCCCAGGCAAGTACCTCCCCGTCGATATCGACCCCGATGGCCCGATGGGTCTTGCGGCGCTTCACCCATTCGCAGCAGACATTGGCCGTTCCGCAGAAATCCTCCCGCAGCAGGCGCGCGCGGCGGCCGCGCAGGGTTTTAAAGGTGTCATCCAGGAACTCGATCTCTGAATCCGCGTATTGCACCGAATGCTCGTAGAGCTTGTGAATGTCAGCGGACTTCGCGAGGGAGGGTCGCTTGTTCTTTTTCGTCTTTTTCTTGGTTTTTGCCATGGAAGGGTACCGACTGCTTAAGGTTGCGCCGCAGCAATATACTCGAAAGCAGGGGACGGTGGTATATCCGGACTGTTATTCCGCTTCGAAACAGATGCTGTTTGAACAAATTGCGCCAGAAGTGGTTCTGGTATATCTTTGCGCCTCCCCGAATCCGGAGAGGTGTCCGAGTGGTTGAAGGAGCACGCCTGGAAAGTGTGTGTACGTTAATAGCGTACCGAGGGTTCGAATCCCTCCCTCTCCGCCACTTAATTCAATAATAATTAATAAAAACAAATAGATAAATATTTAATATTTCTATAACCCACCAATTAGTCCCCCAATTTGTATTTGTTGCACCGGATGGGCTTGGGAACGAAATTCCATTCTACGCATTCGACTACCCCCCGGAACGAGAGCTGGAGGTTCGAGATCATATTTCCTTCCTCGTCGCGCAGATCCCTAAGCGGAGCCTTGGGCTACGTTTCGTCCACGTGAATCTATTCGATCTGATCATCCGGTACCTGAAGGATCGTGGGTTCTATGACAAGGCCCTGAATCTGCAGAAGAAAATGGGTGATGAAGCCCTGCTGAAGGCGCTGGCAGCGCCGCTGGATGCAGGTAAGTTGGCAAAGGTCTTCGCCGACGAGGTCAAGCCCGAGGAAACCGATCTCGTGCTGGTCTCCGGTGTCGGCAGCGCATATCCCCTAATCCGGAGCCATAACCTCCTTAACAACCTCCACCACCGCATGGGCAGCACGCCGCTCGTACTGTTCTATCCGGGAGTGTATGACGGGCAGTCCCTACGGCTGTTCGGAATTCTGCAAGACAAACCCTATTACCGCGCCTTCAGACTAGTGGATTAAGGAGCATGCGCATGCGGATCAAGGACCTCTTCACCAAGCAGATTGACCGACCGATCAACGGCGTCATCAAGGCCGATCAGGCGGACAGCGAGTCTGTCTGGCAGGAGCTGGACGACAGCAGCAATCGCGCTCGAATGTGGCGTTACACGTTATGAGTTAGCCAATACGCTGATAATGATCTATTGGCAGGTACATTGCCTTATCTGAAGTCTAGTTGGCTTACAGACGATTTCAGGAAGCCATTTTCACGTTTTCACACAGGCTGGACCCTAAACGGACCTTTGGTAACGCCCCGCATCAGCGGCGCGGCTCTGCCGCGTCCGACTGCATGCGTTTGTCAGGTGTAAGTGGCGATTTCATTTAGGTTAAGGTTAATGCTGGGGTTCTAAATACTCCACCCAATTTTGGTTCTCGATGCCACTTAATAAATTCCAAGTCGATCTTCGGTTCACCAAGCAGAGGATCTCGTATCGGTTTCCCGTGCAGTGACCGCACTTTCTCTACCGCTGCATCGCTGCCTGTAAACTCGCGTGACACAAGCACTCGTCGATCGTCTGTCAATGTCCAAGCACCAGCATCAAAAAGTTTGTGGATAGTTGGTTCAAGTGAAATTCCGTTGGAAACTGTATCGGGACCATTGTAGGCGTGCCACTGGACGTGCGCTGCTTCGCAACCAAAATAACTTCCTCCTAGCGCAGCTCTAAATCCTGTAACAGCACATCTATGCTCATAAGCCCTTAACACCATCTGTCGAAACTTCGGGTCACGATGGCGAACGATAGTCTCTACAAAAGATTGTTCACGTACTTCATTCTGATTGGTTAGTTCAAGTCCAACCGCGGCAATCAAATCCTCGTGAACTGAGGGAGGGAAGTATTCTTCGAGAATGATATCGACAATACTTGATACTGCGCCTGGGACTGATTCAACAAACTCGATTAAATCCTCAGACAATTTCCCGACGGAATTTCTTATTGCTCCCATCTTCGGGAACCCGCTGGCTTGCCTGGGAAATGACTCAGCCCCCTTTACGAGCCATAGCCCATCAGACATAAGATGCCAGTAGGGAAGTTCGGGCTGATGCCGAGATCGCACAGGTGGCGCATAAGCATTGAGTAATGGCGTTAACGATTCTTCAACTTCGGGAAATGAAAGCTCATGTTTCCCTCTGGTTAGTGCGCCTATCGCTATTAGCAACAAAAGCGGTTTATGGGGTGCGCGTCTGTCTCCACTTCTAAAAGTGTTCAGATTTGATATTTTCTCAAGAACCTGATTATTGCCGTAGGTCATAAAACTAAATATTACACCTAACGCCTTGAATAACCGGCCTCAGAAAGCGCTTTTTGGGGTCCGTGTTGATTTGATTGTTGGACGAAGCCGCTACGCGGAGAAAAGCAACAGCGCCCATTAAATTCTAGAATGTAACCTCACGCCCTCCTGGAGGAGGGATCATTCTGCCACGAATCATGAGGTTACCTGTCCATGTCATCACCATCTGATAAAACTTTCAAGGAAAACTATCAGCACCACCTCAAACACCTGAAACTCAAAGGGCTGCAACCCAAAACGATCGAAGCCTATTCCCGGGCCATCCGCCGTGTCGGTGCCTATTTCAACGAGCAAATCACCGACCTGACCGAGCAACAGCTCACCGACTATTTCAGCGATTTATTGGAAACCCACTCTTGG
>JAQYVO010000153.1 GCA_030145425.1 Chromatiales bacterium
ACCGCTGCCCTGATAGGAATTATTACGCTTGTCGGAGAGTTAAGCGATTGTGTAAATGGTGTGATGCCAGATTTGGCGACAGTTGTTAGATACCAAACGAACGTCCCACAAAAAGGGGAGCATCTTCGCCCATAGATCGCTTAGCGGTAACACGCCAGCTGAAATCGCTGGCGTTGTTACCCAATTGCCAATCAAGTTGAACAAGTTCCGTTAGTAGAGTCATTGCCAAGGGACTTATCAGCTCCCTGCAGCAGCTTGAGTAGGAATTCGCCACGCACACGCTTTATAAACAAGGCACGGCAAGGTTATGGCTGTCTAGAATCGACGCAATGAGGGAACTGAATCACGAACTCAGTTTACTTCAGTGTCAGTTTTCGAGTTCGCGGTCAGCCGGTGGCGCAATTGGCGCAACATGCTCAACGTGGTGATCGCAACGCCTGCAAGGACCACGCCGACCAGTTCCGCTATGATCTTCTCGTTCGCGATCGCATGCCCCGCCTCCGGTTCCATGGTGCCCCATTGATAGGAGATCATGATGAACAGGGTCCCTACCATGGGCCCGAAGCTTACACGCAGCAGCGCCAGGGCCAGGAAAGACGAAACCCCGATTACCAGCTGACCTGCCAGGGCACCCGGGAACAACACGCCCAGATAAAATCCACAGCAGATTCCCGCGGTTCCAAACAGCATTCTCTCGAAAGCATTCTTCCAGGTCTGGGACGCCGACGGGCTGATGATGTTGAAGGCGGAATTTGCGATAAGGGTGGGGTCGGCCCGGAGTGTCCGCGCACCGATACCCAATCCAATGACCATGGTCAGGGCCACCACGGCGGAATAGACAACAGCGAAGCGAAACGCCGGTAACTCGGGTTCCTCGGCGGCCTCCCCGATCACCGGCCGCCACCAGAGCCGCTTTGCCAGATGCAGCAGGATGACCACACCCACCCCGATCAGGTGGCCGTTCACAGTCTCGGCAAGCCCCATGCCCGACGAAAAGAGCGGGGACAAAAGAAACCAGTAGACGAGGCACCAGGCCACCATGAAAGCGTGCATGCCTTTTGTCATGAGCATCATGCCCAGAAACGTGACCAGGAACATGACGCCAAGGCGGAGTGTTTCGGTGGGAGCCACCGCGTGCGCAAGGTAGCTGAAGAACGCACCCCCCACGAGGTACACCAGGAGCCCGACCAGTTCCCCACGCCAGCTGCGGGCCTGTCCGAGCAGGACCGTTATCCAGGCGAGCAAGGCGCCAATCCCCGCTGCGACCCAGGCAGCCTCGAACTGCTCCGCAAGATTCAGGACCAGCAGGACGCCCAGCGCGTTATACAAGCCCAGCTTGGGATCAAAGTTTGTCCATTGGTATTTAAACATTGGATGTTAATTCCGATCAGTCGGCAGACGCAGTCTCTTGTGCAGGTTGGCGGCCGCGCCTACCGGCAAAAAGGCTCTTGACCAGATCCACCAGACGAAATGCAAACATGACGTAGACGGTAGCTAGACCGAGCTGAAACACACGGCCGATAATTTTTGCGCCCGCGTCAACTTCGTCTGCCGTCAACGCCGGGCCGAGCAGCAGGAGGAAGCCGAAGGAACCGGATGCCCAGAGAGAAGCATTCGGACTGCTGCTGAATATGCGGTTGGCGTATATCATGACCGCGAAGAACATCAGAACCACCATGAAGACCAGACTCGGAACCATGACCAGCATTTCGTAGGCGATCAGCATCCCGACGCCCCCGTAGACGAGATTGGCAACCAGGCTTTTCCAACCCATTTTTGCGCTTTCTGAACTGCTCATGGCCGTGGCAAAGAGGACCCCGTACACAAGCACCAGAATATTCGTCCAGCCGTAGATCAGGAATCCAGCCATTAGGGGTGCTACGACAATACTGAGATCCATGGCCGTGGATGCCGCACCGGAATACGAGATTTCACCATGGTGATGCGCAGCGGGTGCTGCGGGAGCGGGAATCAACACGAATGCCACCCAGGCCACCAGGATTGCAACGACAAAATCGACCAGAAATCCAAAACCTGCAATGAATGCCAGCTCCGGCAGCAGCTGCACCACCACCGGAATGACGACAATGCCCAACAACATGCCGATAAGGGCCAACAGATTGGCACCTGACATCATGGCATACAGGTAGAACCGGAACAGCAGTACGAAGACGAACAGGAGCAGCACTGCGGGATAGGGCATCAGAAAGAGCCCGATGAGAAAACCGCTGAGAATGGATCCAAAGGCCGACCCAAGCGTTGAAAGGCCCTGTCGAACCGAAAGCGGTGCCGCCTCCAGCAGCAGCGCCACGGTAAACACCGGGGCGACAAAGGCCAGAGGCCAGGCAATCAGCTGCGTGATCACAAATGTCAGGGTGACGCCGAACGTCAGCCGGAGCGTCCGTCTGGACGGACTTTCATTCGAATGAGCGGGACCGGCCATAGCGCTTAGTCATTCCGCATGCTTGGATTGACCGCAGGCTCAATAGGCATAAGAGAACCAGCTCATCAGCCGAATCCAGAACTTGCCCATCATATTCCAGAACCAGTTTTCGCCGGTATAGACGATGACGTCGACCTGCGAATTCAGACGCACCCCGCCTTTGCGGTTTATATCGTACTGGTAATTGGTGACGTCGATAATCACGGGGAAGCGTTGGGAGTCGCGCAGCCAGCCACGTTTTTTCTCGACCGTCGGCAGATCCCCGAGATCGGTCTTCTTGCCTGTGGATACACCGGCGGCGCTGCTCTTGACCTTTCCCTCGAAAATCTGCCCGGGAAACGCATCGAACGTCAGTTCCACTTTATCGCCGGGTTCGACCCGACCGAGATTGTTCTCCGTCATGTAGGCCTCAACCCATAAATCGTCCACGGAGATAAATGTCATCGCCGGCTGACCGGCATTGACATAGCTCCCCTCATCGATCTTCAGCCCGCCGACAAATCCCCGCATGTGGGTCTTCAGGTTCGTTCGCTCCAGGTTCAGACGCGCCTCCTCCAGGGCACTGAGCGCCAGCCTCATCCGTGGATTCTCCGCCTCGCCGCCGCTCCCTAGCTGCTGCTTTGCCCGCTCCAGCTCCGCTTCGGCTGCCTCCACCTGCGCACGAGTCGTCGAGATGATTCCCCTGGCCTCGTCGCCCTTAGCCCGGGCGACTATCCCCTTCTTCTCCAGGGCGAAGATGCGCGCGCCCTGAGCCTTTGCCTCATCATATCTGGCCCGGGCCACCGTGAGGGCGGCGGTCGCCGTTGCCACCGCCGCCGTGCTGGCCCCCACCTCCTGCCCGGCGAGTTCGAGCTCGGCTTCTGCGGCCTTCACGGCAAATTCGAACCTTCTGGGCTCAATCTGGAACAGGGTGTCGCCTGCTTCGACCAGTTGATTTTTCTTTATCGGGATATCGAGGACATATCCGGAAACATCCGGCACCACAGGTACAACGAAGGCCTTCAGGCGGGCCGAGGCGGTGTAGGGTGTCAGGCGGTCCGATACCAGGTACCAGATCATCAGCAGGAGGATAACGATCAACAGCACGAGCGTGGTCCGCCTTACACCGCGCTGCCCATCGCTCGAAGGTTCGGAGTGACTGTTCTCGGTTGATTGTGCATTCATGTTTCTGTCCAGAGTTACTGCGGTCCGGGTGTGTTTTCACCCGACCGGCTGTTGCGTGCGGCAAGGAAGTTCGCCAGGGGATTTGCCATCAGACCATGGGCAAGGATACTGAGAAACACGGTACAGACTACAGTAATCGCCAGGGTTTCTCCTCCGGGAATTTTCTCGTTCGGTACGATAATCGCGAACACGATGCTGGCGAGACCCCGGGGACCGAACCAACCCAGAAAGAGTTTGCTTTCAACAGACTGGGCCGTGCCGGCCAGTGACAGGTAGATTGGAAGCATGCGAATCAGGGTGAGGCTCAGCAGGGCATAGACCACCACCTCTGTTTCTATCCTGTTGGTTTATGTGGATAATTTCCACATGAACATTTATAACTCGTTGAAAACTCAGCGCAACAATCGGGTAATCCCTTGAATCACCGTCCAAGGAAAAGGTTCGGCCAAAACCTTCTGTTCGATAACTCAGATCGCAGGGTCTGCTTTCGCGTGCTGTAAGCAGACCTACAGAGTGCGGATGCGGATCTGCAATCATCGAACCGTTCCGGTCCTTCATGTGAATTATCTGAACGGTAACTATGCAAACTAAACTGGATGTTAGCTAAATTACTTGCTCGTCAGAAAATCGATGCGTTTGGCAATCAGGTCGCGCCGTCTTTTGCGTGAAATTTCCCGGAACATCGGCGCCTCCCAGGTGTGATAGCAAGTGAATAGCATCGTCCGCATATCCAGGTCGTCACCCGTAAAGCCAAGTTCTGAGAATGCCCCGCCGATAAAGTCGAGTCGAAGGCGATTAACCTTTCTTACCGCACGGGCCGCAACCGCATCCTGCAAGGCCCACTGGCGGATGGGAATTTCATAACGCGTGAGATCATGTTCGAGAATCATCTCGGCGGTTTTGATTAGCCGGCCCTTTGGCTTGAGTGTGAGTAGCTGCGGATTCTCCGTTACGACCTCTGTGAGTTCATGAGACCAGTAATCGAGCATATCCTTGAGCAGGTGGTCGCGGTTCTTGAAGTGCCAGTAAAAGCCGCTCTTGGATATTTCCAGTCGTTTTGCAAGGATTTCAATACGCACACCGGTAACGCCGTCGGTTTCCAGGACTTCGAGGGCCATATCAAGCCATTGCGCCTTGCTGACACGTCGCGTTTTTTTCTTTTTCTCTGGCATCAGTTTTCTCTAATATGATTATGTAGACGGTTCCGTATAGAACTGTAGGTCATC
>JAQYVO010000268.1 GCA_030145425.1 Chromatiales bacterium
TGTTCCCGGCCACTTCTGGATCACTGACAGGCAGGGTTTTATCGACAGCCTGGACTATTACGACCGCATGTCGGACATCGCCCAGCAAGCCGTGATCAGTGGCCTGGATCCGCATGATTTTGCAGAGGTGAGGAAATATACCGAGGCCAACCTGAGCCAGGAGTTCGGCGATCTGTTCCGCTACGGCGAATACTGCGCCATGAACCTGTCCCGCTACATGCAGCATTTTCTCACGGGCGGCTGGGGCATCGAGGGTAATTGGCGCCCAGATACCACACCGCTTTGAGGGAGTAGTAATTATGAAAGAAACAAATACCGGTATATTCACTGCCCCAAACGCCCTCGAATACCTGGAGCGCGAACCCGACATGCAGGTGCAGAAACTCGCGGAGCGGCTTTGGACCGTCACCGACGGTGTGCGGCGCAGCATTTTTCTGGAAGGCGACACCAGCGTCATCGCATTCGACACCTTCGGCACGCCAGGCGCCGCCCGCGCCTATGGCCAGGCGATCGTGCAAGCCATACCCGGAAAGCCCATCAAAACCATTATCTACAGTCACGACCACCTGGATCATGCCGGCTTTGCTGATGACCTGGCGCCGGACGCCGAGATCATCGCCGACGAGATGTGCGCCAAAGTCATCGAAGTACGCCGCGCCAAAGGGCAGCTGAAACCGACCCGCAGGCTGTCAGGCGAGCGTCACGAGATGGATATTGACGGGGTGCGCTTCACCCTGCTCAATCCGGGACCGACCCATGGCACCGGCAATATGAGCGCCTGGTTTGCCGATGAGAAGGTGCTGTTTTCCTCGGATACCATCCTGCCCAATGCCCGTTACGGGTTGATGCCGGACTATCACATCTGGAACTTCGTCCGTTTCATGCGCGGTTTCCTCGATCTGGATTGGAATACTTTTGTGCCGGGCCGGTATGAGGTAAGCAACCGGGCCCGGTTCGAAATCGGATGCGATTTCATTGAGGCAGTGCAGGAGGAATCGCAACGGGCCTTCGCCGAGTTCGTGCCCATCTGGATGCTCGATGCCATGCAAGGCTACGTGGGCGGCAAGTTGTCTGAACGTTTTGGCAGCCTGGAGGGCTTCGAAGAGCACATTGGGCTGATAGCCGTTCGCGTGGTGCACCACTACCTGATGGGGGGCTGGGGTCTGGAAGACACGCCTGCGCCGGGCCTGGTGCTGGCTGACGAGGTGGCGTAAGGCCACCGCATGTTCCCGCCCGGAGAAAAATGCCATGAATGATTCAATAGAGCTTGATCCTGCCACCCAAGCCCTGGTGCGAGGTTTTTTCGAGAATTACCGGATCCGGTCCATCGGTATCAGCACTGGTGTCGACATACGAAACGATGAAATCAGCCAGGTAGAGATAAACTTTCTCAGCGATGCGGACATCGACGCGGCGGGTTACGTCGTCTCCTTCAAGTTGCTCGACAAGGCTTCCGATGCCCACCAGTATCTGCGTGGCATCGGCGGCCAGCTTTCAGATATCCGGGTGAAACTGACGGACGAGACCCGCGGTATGGGCAGTAACGCAATCGCCGGCAAGGTGCGTGATTTCATAGCCGCCATCAGGGAAAGGGTGGGGAAAATCCACAAGGAACAGTCCATTCTGGGCACCAGGCCGGTGGGCAAGATCTTTGTTCTCAACAACAAGACCCGGTTCAAGGTATTGGCCGATGACGGCGAGGGACAGTTGAGTATTGAGATCATGGACACCGAAGGCGGGCGTGAGGCCAGGCTGGGGGCGAACGATTTGCTGGACGGGTTATACGTGGGCCTGATTACCAGGGAATGAGTCGTCAAGAACGAGATTGCAGTCCAAAGTTCCACAACGAAATTTCGATTCTTTTTACCGGGATATTAGTCCTGTAACTGATCCCACACTTCATGGTCCCGTTCTGCCGTCCAGATACGGGGCAGCTCGATAGAGTCAAACTCATCCCACAGGCGCTGCACGTCAAAAGGCAGGCAGTGTTCAAAGATAGGCCACTGGCCGAACTTGGGATTAAGGCGGGTGTAGGTCTTTTCGAATGCCTCTTTCAGGCTACCCTTGTTGCTGTGAACCTCGCCAACGGTCTCGATCATGGCGGTAAGGAAACCGCGGGTTTGTTCGATGGCGGCATCCACCGCTTCCCGGCCCCGGACTACCTCTCCTCGTCCACCCACCAATTGCTCGGCTTGTAGTGCTTTCAAATTATCCAGCGTGGAAGTTGACCAGTCAAAGTGGGAACCATCACCCGTGTAAAGAGCCGCTTCCGCTTCCACCAGATCGCCGGTGAACAGGATCTTGTGCCTGGGCACCCAGGCGACGATATCGCCCTGGGTATGGCCCCGGCCACAATATTTGAGCACGAGGTCACCGCGATCCCCACCCAGGGGAATTTCCAGTTGATCACTGAAGGTGATAGTAGGATAGGTCAAGCCAGGAATCTCCTCTGGCTCGCGAAACAGGCGTGGCATGCGGCCGAATTCGCTGGCCCAGTCCGCCGCGCCCCGCTCATCAATCAGGGCGCGAGTCACGTTGCTGGTGATAATATTTTCCGCTTCAAAGGCGGAAGCACCCAGCACGCGTACCGCGTGGTAGTGGGACAGCACCAGGTATTTCACGGGTTTGTCGGTATGCTCGCGCAGTTTTCCCAGCCAGTCCCGGGCCGCCCTGGGAGTGGCGAGAGCCTCAAAAGCCACCAGGAAATCTTCTCCTTCAATGGCGCCGACATTGGGATCACCTTCTGCGGTGAGCGCGTAGACACCATCCGCCAGAATTTCCAGGGATTCTATTTTCTCGCCGAGGTCGGCAGAGGATGCAAAGGGTTTTTTAGCCATAGGCCTGTGTCACCTGTGTTATTAGTAAATGGGCGTGCCCTGCTTGAGTCCGCAGCCTTTTCTGTGCAGGTTTTCAGCCGCCACCCAGCATCTGAAAAGTTATTATCCGGTCACCATCGCGCAATTGCCGCTCCTCCCAGCGCTTGCTACAGACAACCCGATGATTGAGCGCCACCACCGTATTGGGCTTCTGGGGCGGCAGATGCTCGATCAGAGTGGCAATGGTTGAGTTGTCCGGCAACTGATAAGCATTGTCGTTAACCATAACTTCCATGCTTCGATCCTTAAACTGTTTCCATGAAAATCCGCTGAGGATATTCTTTCATAGTTCAGCCAGAAATGCATCACAACGGGCATGGAATCTTGTCGTGCCGGGCCGCCAAGGCGGTGCCGTACCTTTCTTCAGGACACATCGTGAACCCATCCCTGGGGATTCGAAATGAAACATCCTGTTTCATACGGCCCTGAAGA
>JAQYVO010000286.1 GCA_030145425.1 Chromatiales bacterium
GGGAAGCCTCGGCTCTGCGTCTGGCTGAAAAACACGGTTTGCGCGCGCCTCGCGTGCTGGCAAGTTGGCCTGAACAGCGGGCGATCCTGACGCGTCGGTTATATGCGGACGTGAGTCTGGATAATGTTGATAGCGACACCCTGAATCAAATAGCAGAGGACTATGTTGGAGAGATCGTAAAGCTGCACCGGATACCGGTGGAAGGGCTGAATCTGGACGGCTTTGGTGCGCCGGAGTCAGTAGACGCCTGGGCACGGGAACGAACGGCGTTTCTCCGTATGCGCCACAGTCTGAACGGTAGTGAAGACCCCCTCTTTTTGCTGATCTTTCACTGGTTGGAGAAAAACCTGCCAACCGGGGATGACATCCCCACCGTGGTGGTGCACGGTGACGTGGGTGCTGCCAATTTTCTTCATGATGGCAAAAAGGTAAAGGCCGTACTGGATTGGGAGCAGAGCCATTATGGTGACCCGATGGAGGATTTTGCCATGTTCTCGCTGAGGGGCGCGCTGTTTCCCTTTGTGCCGTTGCCCATGCTGCTCAAGTCTTATGAGCGACAGGGCGGCCATCCCATTGATCTGAAACGCATCCGCTACTATCGAACTTTGGTGACCATGGGCAGCCTCAACGATATGCATGGCCAACTGGTACAGTCGAATGAACCATTCGCCGGTAATGTCGGAAAAGTATTTGCCTATTACTTCGCTCTGCTGACACTGGTTGCGAAGGGGTTGGCAGAAGCCGAGGGCGTAACACCTGAGCCGATGATTATGCCGGAAGTCCAGGTACAGCAATGGGACCGGTTGTACGACCTTGTGCAGAACGAGATCGAGAATAATATTGCTCCTCGCTGCAGCGATGCTGCGGCCGGCCATCGTGCAAGCTCGATGGTGCAGGTGATTCGCTACTGGCAGGGGCGTGAAAAATACGGCGCCGCTTTTGATGCGGCGGAATGTGCAGAGATCGGTGCTGTGCTTGGATCGAAGTTCGATTCACTACAGCAGGCCCGCAGCGCGCTGGCTGACGCGATCAGGGCGGAGAGCATCGCCATGCCGGATGCAATTCAACTCTGCTGCAGCCGTGTTGCCAGGGAGATCGAGGCCGCAAGAGCGGGGCTGGGTCCTTTGGCGGATAGCCAATACCCTCCATTAAGATAGGAGTCTACCATGAGCATACAAGCTGGAATCCCGCCCTGCCCTTACGGGCCTGCAGATGATAATTTCCACGCCTATAGCGATGATGTCTGGGAGACGGAAACCGCCTGGTTTTCCTTTCATGTCCCTGAACGTAAATTGGGGGGATGGTTGTACGGTTTTATCAGGCCAAATCTCGGGATCTGTACCGCTGCGGTCTTCCTTTATGATGATCAGGGGTTTTCTCCCTGGGAGGCGCCCTTCTATGAGCATCAGGTGGTTCAGCCGATTGAGGAAGAACGGGATCTGCGGGATTTCCAGTTTCCGACCGGTTACTCGCTAAAAATGCTTGAACCCCTGATGCACTACAAGCTTTTTTATCAAAAAGATGATGTGCTCACGGTCGATCTTGACTGGCAGGGCATCATGGAACCCCACCCCTTCGGACACGGCAAGCCCCCTTTCGTCGGGGCTTCGCACTTTGATCAGCTGGGTCATGTCACCGGCAAGCTGGTGCTGCGGGGTGAGACGATCGAGGTGGACTGTTACTCCATGCGTGACCGCTCCTGGGGACCCCGTCAGGAGCAGGCGCCACCCAGTTTCGAGCGCCTCAGTTACAACCATGGCTGCTCACGTGATGGCACCGGTTTTGTCGTCATTGGTCGACAGACGGACTCTGAAAATGCCAGCCAGGG
>JAQYVO010000300.1 GCA_030145425.1 Chromatiales bacterium
CTCCGTGGTGCGGATGAAGCTGTTTACGCTGGATGATCAATTGGTGATCCGAAAGGCAGGGGCCCTGGCGGAAACTGATCGAAAAGGCGTCGTCGCTACGCTTCGTCAATTGCTCAACCTGAAGGCGTAACAGTTGGTGCCAGGGCTCTATGATTAAAAAGGAAACCCCCGGCAGCTTCCCTGCTACCGGGGGTTTCGGGTGTCACCGTTATCAAAAAGGATACTTTCCCTGTAACACGTCCTTGTCTAGATCAGTCTTCCCTGGCGTCCTTGATGCAGCGACGGAATAATACTATTGTTCCTGGGAATTAAAGTCAATAAAAAATAGTTTAATTCTTTTCCGGGAAAAAAAGGGATCAGATCCCTTATAAAATTTATCGAATCATCCCTAAAAATGGATTAGGGTAAGCGCCTTGGTGCAGGGACAGGAGTAGGGTCATGGATCACGACCAGAATTTCAAGAACCTCATTCTCGACTATCCGCGCGAGGCTCTGGCGTTTTTCGCGGAGGAGGAGGCGGAGGGCATCGATAATAGCGTTCGGGTGGTACCCGTGCGTCAGGAGCAGCTCAAAGAACGGCTCGGTGAGCGTTTCCGGGAGTTGGATGTTCCGCTGTTGGTGGAATGGCCGGATGGCAGCCGCGAAGCCTTGCTGTTCGTGCTTGAAGAGGAGAGCGAGGTCCGTCGTTTTTCCATTCACCGCCTGGCGCATTATTGCCTGGACCTAGCGGAGCTATTCGGTACGGATCGGGTGGTGCCTGTGGTTATCTTCTTGCGGGCTGGCAGCTATCCTCGTGAGCTGATTCTAGGTGGCCGGCGTCACACCTACCTGAGTTTTCGGTATCTGGTCTGCACTCTTGCAGAGATCCCCTTTGAGCGTTACCGCGAGAGTGACAATATCGTGGCGCGACTGAATCTGCCGAATATGCGTTATCCGCGAGAGCGGAAGGTGGAGGCTTATGCTCAGGCGGTGCGAGGATTAACCCGTCTGGAGCCAGCGTTGGAGAGGCAGCTCAAGTATCTGGATTTCATCGACATTTATGCGGGACTCGACGATAATGAATTGGAGCAGTACCGGTACGGGTATCCTGAAGAGGCTGAGAAGATGACGACATTTGCAGAACGGTTCAGGCAGCAGGGTATGCAGCAAGGTATGCAGCAAGGAGAGGCCCTTGTATTGGTTCGGCAGTTAAAAATCAAGTTCGGCGAGTTGCCGGAAGAGAGGCGGCTGCAAATCGAGTCAGCGGATACACAGACATTGCTGGAATGGTCGGAGCGTGTACTGACGGCCAAGAGTCTCGAAGAGGTTCTGCATTAAGCTGTCTCTACGATTAAAAAAGAAACCCCCGGTAGCTTCCCTGCTACCGGGGGACATCTTAAAACGGACATCTTAAAACGGGACAGGTCTAATTTATTACCTGGGACGCCGGGTTCAAGAGATGTGTTTGCGCGGCCTTCCCCGCGATCGCAACGTGGATTCTAGCCCCAGTTGTTCGGCTGCCTTACTCACCCACTCCTCCTGTCCGTACGGCTGCCCGCGCGTCACGCTCCGTCGGATGGCGTCCAACTCCGCTTCCGTCTGCGGCTGATTCACCAGATCTACCCAACTGTCTGATTGTGGGAGCGGCCAACTGCTCAACCAATGCCGATCCTCCGCCGTCCCATGCATGCGGCGCCAGATGCTTGACCAGCGCCAGTCCTCAGCCCTATCGACCAGGTTCGCCCGCAAAGCATTTCTCTCTACATAGCGCACAACCTGGTAGAAGTGGTCGTCCGATTCCACCGGAAAGGACTTGTACCGGCCCTGGTATAGGTGTCCGTATCCGACCTGCCGGTGGTTCTCCTGCCAGTTTCGCACGTGCGTGATCGTGAGCTTTTGCATGAAGGCACCCAAATCGCCGTCGCGTTCCGGCCAAAGCACGAAATGCCAGTGATTGGGTAGCAGGCAGTAGGCGCAAATGCGCATCGGGCGGGTCTGGAGTGTCTTTTCGATGGCCCGTTCGAAAGCCTCGAAGTCGGGATCCTTCAGGAACATGCGCATCCTGCCCACGCCTCGGTTCAAGACGTGGAATACTGTCCCACCAGGAGCGATGCGGGCTGTACGTGGCATGCCGATAATCTAGGGATAGCTTCCCGGCTTGTCAATAATTAGACCTGTCCCGTTTATTCCTTGGCAGGGATCGTAGCGATTCCGTATTCCGGGATTACCGGATCTGCCGTCACGATGGAGAGCCCCTCGGCTTGTGCCTGTGCAATCAGCATCCGGTCGAAGGGGTCCCGGTGAATGAAGGGGAGTTGGCCGGCCTGATTTCCGTGGTATAGGGAGATCGGCAATCCGACAAAACGTTCATCTTCCACGATGCCGTCGATTTCGGGAGGGGCTTCCAGTTTGCCGAGCCGGCGTTTGATTGAGATCTCCCAGGTGGTTGCAGCCGATACATACACTTCATTGTGGCCGTCACCGATCAGTTCCCTGCAGGTATCACCCAGTGCTGTGTCATCTGCCAGCCACCAGAGAAAGGTATGGGTGTCCAGGAGAAGTCGCTTCATCGATTATTTCCTTCGAACAGATCGACAACTCCCTCCGGAGTTTCATCGAAGTCCGGTGACAAAGTGATCCGTCCGGCGAACCGGCCGGGTTTTCGAGGTTGAGTGTCACGCTCAACGGGCACCAGTTTCACCATGGGTTTTCCCGCCTTGGCGATAACGACATCCTCACCTGCCATGGCCTGTTCCACCAGACTGGACAGTTGTGATTTTGCATCGTGCATGTTGAAGGTTTTCATAATGCCCCCTCTTTTATTAGGCTTAGCTAAGCTTAGCTCGATAGATAATTAGAGTAAACCCTCATCGCTATTCCGGCACTGTAGAAGTGCTCGGGAGCGGCATCCTTGCAGTCTTCCTGAAGCCCATTCCCGGGAATCTATAGAATTTCCAATTATCTTTTAGGAACAGAGAGTTGTATTAGCCGCCCATGTGCCCGAATCACCTGTCCACAGGCTGATAATCCGCTAAAGATTTGCGACAACTTCGCCGCTATAAAAAACGGAGGCGGTAAATGCACAAATCTTTTTGAGCATATCCGCTAATCATCAACCTGACCCCGAGCGCGCCTCAATAACGGCTGCCAGAGGGGACAAGGAGCAAGAAAATGGCACAGACTATCAACACCAACATCGCTTCACTGACCGCACAGCGCAATCTGAACAAGTCCCAGAGCGCACTGGCCACCTCCATGCAGCGGCTCTCCTCCGGTTTGCGCATCAACAGCGCCAAGGACGATGCCGCGGGCCTTGCGATCTCGGAACGTATGACTTCCCAGATCCGCGGTCTCAACCAGGCTATACGTAACGCCAACGACGGCATCTCACTGTCACAGACGGCGGAAGGCGCACTCGGAGAATCCACCAACAATCTGCAGCGTATCCGTGAGCTGGCCGTTCAGTCCGCCAACTCCACCAACACCGCGTCGGATCGTTCCTCACTGAACTCGGAGGTGCAGCAGCTGCTGGCAGAGATGCAGCGAACCGCAACCACCACCCAGTTCAACGGTCAGAACATCATCGACGGTTCCTTCTCCTCGGCGCAGTTTCAGGTTGGGGCAAACGCCAACCAGACCATCAATGTAAGCATCGACGGTGCTACGACCAATCTGTTGGGTTCATACCAGGCTACCAGTGCTGCCACAACGGCGACAGCATTTAATGGAACGGGTCTCCAGATCAATGGGGTTACTATCGGTGCGTCTGCCGCCACCTCTGCCGCGGGC
>JAQYVO010000116.1 GCA_030145425.1 Chromatiales bacterium
AGTTTCACAAGCGGCCGGGTGTCTGGTGGGAAAATCTCGCCGTTAATGGCATGAAGCAGGACTTCAGCTGGGATGCCAGTGCGAGGCACTACATGGATATATACCGTGGAGCAATTGACGATCCGGCCCCGAATCCCCTCACTTGACACGGTCCAGAATTTCCCTGAGCCGATCGGCATCCACGGGATAATCGAGAGAGGCGAAAACAGGGTATCTGACCTCGACCCGCTCCAGACGGGGCCGATGGGCCTTTTCGATGAAAACAATAACCTGCGCGGCACTCGCATACCGCTGAAGCGTGGCAATCAGCGATTCGAGATTGCTCATCCGATCCCTCAGTTCCGGGTCGAAATGGAACTCGGTCACCACTACGGCGGGCCGGTTCTTTTTCAGCCAGGCCTGGGCCTTGCGGACAGAGTGCACCTTGACGGGCAGAAAGCCCGCGCTTTGGTAGAGGGCGCTGAAATCCGGATAACCCCCCATCTCCACGATGGCCAGCAACGTCTGTTCCGACATTTTCCTCTCACTCCTTTACCCGTGATAATCTCTATTAAAACACCATGAGAGGCCGGTCAGGAATGCAGCTGAACATTATCGTCTCGGATTATTCCATGAATCTGAGCATACCTGAGACATTCGTGGAGGCCTCGGGGGAGGCATTCGACCGGCTGGACCGGAACATGGACGGGGGAGTCCAGATGGGCAGGGATTGGGTTGAGGCACCGGATAGACACCAGCGCTGCCAGGTAGCCGCCGACAAACTGCTCACCGCCCTGGAAACCGATAACGAAAAGCTGGCGCTGCTGAGTGCCGCATACATCGTAAACCGTCTTCCCGGGGTGACGGGGGTTAGTATCGACGATTCAGGAGAAATCAGGGGAACCCGGTTCGATCGGGCGTAACCTGCAGGTATCGAGGTGCTAGAGACGGATCGCTTCGGTCAGCTCGTCGATCCGGGCAGCCGCCCCGGCCCCCTCCTCCCGATACAGTTCAAGCATCTCATCCGCCGCCTTACTCCAATGGTCAACCCCCAGACGGGCGATGTCCCGAATCGGAGAACTGTCGCGGTCCAATAACCAGGACTCGTACGCCTCTGACAATCCCGGAAACAGATCCTTGCGCATGGCGGTGAGATTGCCCATGTAAAAATGACTGGAGGCATCCCGCCCCATCTCAGCCAATGCCGGCAGGGTTACCAGGCAGTCGGCAAGGTGATCTCTCACCGCACGGGCCACCAGCTCAGCAGGGGTTTGCGTGAAATCGAGCAGCATCTGGTTCCACTGCCCACCCAACCGGTCTCCAGCCAGGCACTCCCCCCTTTCGTGAAGCAGAACAAGCTCGAGTTCATTACTGGTCATCGCCTCCAGCGATGCACCAAGATCCTGTTCGAAGTCGTAACAGGCGAATGCCCGGCCCAGGGCATTATCGGGACGCGCCCAGCGCCAGGTCTCCAGTTTCTCCCACAGCATCCTGCGAACCGACTCCCGCCTGACGAAAACGAGGTCGCCGCGGGTCATGGCGGGTGGTGCCACCAGGTCACGGGCCAATTCGATTCCCGACACGTAAACCGAGTAGTCAGGCAATTCCTCTTTGTGCTCCAGTTCCGCCAGAAAGAAATGGGGCCTGCCCGTATAACCCAGTCCACCGCTGTAAACGAGGCCGTACTCCGACAAGGACCTGTTGATGGATTGATTATCGAACGGATCATACTCACACCCTTCGATGCGAACCGCGGTGAACTCCGATTCGCCGAGACTGCCCCAGAGATCTTCCCGCTCTGTCAACCAGTCCCCGACTTCATCCTTGCCCAGGTTGTCATTGAATCCCCTCCCCATCTCCCATCGAAAATACTCCCGCATTTTCATCAGATAAGTGCAAAGGCCATATTCGGAACCGTGGCGGGCATCTGCAATATGGCAATTGTGCTGTACGCTGAGCCTGATTTCCTCAAGACGCTCGCACGGTATAGGTTGATGATGCATTCAGGGTTTCCCCCGGGGTGATTTCCCAGTAAAATTCTCAGTTAATCCACATTAGCATGCCGCAGCAACACTGCCAATCAGTGTGTTTAAGGAGTCTATAAAGTGGCAGTCAGAATCAAGAGTCAATGGCACGACGAGGATGCCGAGCGTTCCCTTGAAGAGATCGCCGGGGCCATCGCTTTCAATGGCTGGAGAATCGCGATGGACAAGGCGGTCAATCTCCATGGCGAACAGTTTATCTACGGCACGGACCGGCAGCGGCTGGCAGTCATCGCGGAATACCTGATCTTCCAGGTTCAGATCGTGGACCGAATGACCCACGAGAAGCTCGGCAGCGAGGGAAGACGTACCCTGATCACCTCACTTGCCCTGCGTCTGGCAGAGCACATGCAGGAAAACAGCGGCGATCTGCTGGGTCCGGGCGATCATGGCACTGAATTTATCCAACGGCTTAACCGACGCTCGACCGAGTATTCAGAACTTGGATTTACCGATGAAGGGCCGAGCTACCCCTTCATGCGCCACCTGGGCTTTGAAATCCAGCAGATCATGGGCGACAGCCAGGAAAACCGCTGGGCGATCGACCAGGTGATGGACAAGGACGGGCCGGATGTCTACAAGCAGCTCAAGCGCATTTTGCGAAATCTTTTCTTATAGTCGTCCGGAGTTGTAATGCGCCCCGCCCAGCTGTTAACCGTCCTGGAACTCGAATACCAGAGTACCCGTAAGGGTCAACACACCCCGGTGATGCTTTGGGGCCCGCCCGGCGTGGGCAAGTCCCAGATGGTGGCCCAGATCGCCACCCGGCACGGTGTTCCCGTCATCGACATCCGTCTGTCCCAAATGGAGCCGAGCGATCTGCGGGGAATCCCCTATCGCGTGAATAACCAGGTGGACTGGGCCATTCCCACCATGTTGCCTGACACCGAACGCCATGGCCCGGAGGGCATTCTGTTTCTCGACGAGATCACCTCGGCGCCGCCTTCGGTGTCTGCGGCGGCCTATCAGCTGATACTGGACCGCCGGCTGGGTGAATACCAGGTCCCCGATCACTGGGCAATATTCGCCGCCGGAAACCGCCAGGGAGACAGGGGCGTGACCTATACCATGCCGGCACCCCTGGCCAACCGTTTTTCCCACTTCGAGGTGGAAACCAATCTCGATGACTGGGTCTCATGGGCCTATCGGAACGATATCGACGAGCGTGTCATTGCCTTCCTGAGATTCAGGCCGGAGCTACTGTTCGACTTCGACCCGGCACACAATCCGGTGGCTTTTCCCTCGCCAAGGTCCTGGGAGTTCGCCCACAGAGGCCTTCAGAAGTTCACCGACCATCCCCAACTCCTGCAGGGGACACTGCAGGCCTGCGTGGGACCGGCTGCCGGGGTGGAACTGCATGCCTTCGTCAACAGCCTCGACCAGATGCCGGACCTGGACGCCATCATCGCCGGGCAGGATGTCACAACACCCACCGAGATCGATCTGCAGTATGCCGTTGCGGCCGCCCTGGTGGGACGAGCCATCCGGGCCCAGGGTCAGCCGAATCAGACCGAGATCCTTGGCAATATCCTGGACTACGCAGGCCGCTTTCCCCAGCGGGAGATGGGCGTGATGCTGGTATCGGACATGCATCGGGCCATTGGAAACGCGGTGTTTGAAGTTCCCCAGTTCGCAAGTTGGGCGCAAATAGTCTCTGAAGTCATGCTCTTTGAATAGAAGGGCCAAGGGCCTACTAGGGCCAAGGGCCGAGGGCCAAGGAACCACAAACCATTAACCATTAACCATTAACCATTAACCATTAACCATTAACCATTAACCATTAACCATTAACCATTAACCATAAAATTGATGCGGAATATGATTGAAAACGCAAGAGATTTTCCTAGAACCTAGAACCTAGAACCTAGAACCTAGAACCTAGAACCTAGAACCTTGTTTAAATGAATTCCAACCAAATCGAAACCAAACTGGCAGCCGCCCGCACCAAGCTGATCCTGGACAAACCCTTCCTCGGTGCGCTGGTTATGCGCCTGCCCATGGTGCAGGCCGATCCGGACTGGTGTCCCACCACCGCGACCGATGCGAGAAAATTCTATTTCAATCCCGCCTACATCGAGGCACTGAGTCTCGACGAAACCCAGTTCATGCTTGCCCATGAGGCGCTGCACTGCGCCCTCTCCCACTTCGCGCGCCGCCAGCACCGGGTGGGGCACCGCTGGGATCTGGCCTGTGATTTCGCCATCAACCCCCTACTCGTCGATGACGGGCTCAGGGCCCCGCCGGGAAGCCTGATGCTGCCCCAATTTCAGGGTATGACGGCAGAAGAGATCTATCCGCTGCTCAATGAGTTCGAGGATCAGGAGACTCTCGACCGGCATGCCTACGAAAAGGACAGTGGACAGGGCGGTGGCTCCGACACAAATGAACGTGATCTTCCACCCCCGGAATCATCCACGAAACTGGAGCAGGATCCGACCGGAGAGTCGCCGTCCATGGAGACAGACCCCGAAAGCGGCGGTGCAACGGCGCCCCCGCCGTTGACCCCAGACGAACGCGAAACCCTCTCCATACAATGGCAGCAGCGCATGGCGGGTGCCGCGCAGCAGGCGCTCCAGTCGGGAAAACTGGGGGGGTCCATGGCACGGATTATCGACCATCTGCTTCAGCCCCAGCTGCCCTGGCGTATGCTGCTGGCCCGTTATCTGACTCCCAGTGCACGGGATGATTTCAGCTATATGCGCCCATCCCGCAGACAGAGCGATTTCATCCTCCCCAGCCTGCGCAGCCACCAGATCAATCTCGTCGTCGCCATCGACACCAGTGGATCGATCGGTGAAGCTGAACTCGAGGAGTTTCTCTCTGAGATCAACGCCATCAAGGGTCAGATCCGGGCCCGAATCACCCTTCTGGCATGTGATGCCGCACTGGCTGAGTCAGGACCCTGGCTGTTCGAACCCTGGGAAGATCTGCGCCTGCCCGAAGACTTCAAGGGTGGTGGCGGCACCAGTTTCAAGCCGGTATTCGATTGGGTGCGGCAGCAGGGTATGCCGCCCGAGACGCTGGTATACTTTACCGATGCAGAGGGAGAGTTCCCCGAGGCGACGCCCGACTACCACGTTGTCTGGTTGGTCAAGGGCAAGGCTAAGGTGCCCTGGGGACAGCGCATCCAGCTGAACTAGGCCCTGCAGCGGTCCTCAACACCATGCTTGAAAAAACATTCAGAAACAGACTGTTAACCAGGATCTTCGTCTATCCGATGGTTGCACTGTTTCTGTTGTCCAACAGCGTTCTTCCCGTCTTTGCCGATGAAATCGCCCTGCCGGAGATCGGGGATCCTTCCGGTAACCTGCTCTCTCCCGTGGCGGAAAAACGGCTGGGCCAGGCGTTTATGCGCAGCATACGAGGCTCCCAGCCGGTTATCACCGATCCCCTCATGAGCACCTATATCGAGTCATTGGGGGCCCGGCTGGTGCGAAAGAGCGCTAATCCCGGAAGGCCGTTTCATTTCTTCCTTATCCATGACAACCAGATAAACGCCTTTGCCGGCCCGGGCGGCTACATCGGGGTCTACACGGGACTTTTCCTGGCAACGGAATCTGAAAGTGAACTGGCTTCGGTGGTGGCCCACGAAATTGCCCACGTCACCCAGAACCATCTGGTGCGGACTTTCGACGCCATGCAACGCTTGTCTCTTCCCATGGCCGCACTGGCGATTGCCGCCATCGTTCTGGGTGCGGCAACCGACAACACCGATGCCGGCCTGGCCGCCGCCACAGGAATACAGGCGGGCATAGCGCAGCAGCAGATCAATTTCACCCGCTATCACGAAGAAGAGGCCGACAGGCTGGGAATACAGAATCTGGCCGGGGCCGATTTTGACCCCCATGCCATGCCCATATTCTTCGGACGAATGGGAAAATCCTCACGGCTGTACGACGACGGAACCCTGCCGGAATTCCTGCGCACCCATCCTGTGACCAGTAACCGCATCGCCGATGCCCGCGGCCGGGCCGCTGATTATCCCTATCGTCAAAGACCCGACAGCCTGGAATACCACCTGGTGCGTGCCGCGCTTAGGGTCTGGTCGTTTCCCAACACGAAGGATGCCGTAACAAATTTCCGGAAAACGCTCAGCGGGAAACGATATCGCAATGAGCAAGCCGAACGCTACGGCTACGCGCTGGCGCTCACCGCAAACAAGCAGTATGAGAAGGCAAAAGAACAGCTGAGTATTCTCCAGAGGAATCACCCCGAGCAACTGGCCTATATGATCGCCCAGGCAAATGTTCTTGGAAAATCCGGGCAGCCGGATAAGGGGCTGCAGGTCTTGCGGGACGGCCTGGACCTTTATCCCGGTAACTACGCGCTTACGCTCCACTATGCCAACGCGCTTCTGGACCAGGGCAAAGCGGGGGAAGCGCTGAAACTCCTGGAAGCCCAGGCCCGGGGCCGGCCTAATGACGAGCAGATATACAAGCTGCTTGCCCGCGCCGCTGGTGAGTCCGGCAGCAGGAGTCTCGGGCATCAGTATCTTTCAGACTATTACTACTTGTCCGGGCAGTTGGAGCCGGCAATACAACAACTGCAGATTGCCATGGAGGATGACACTGTCGACTACTATCAGAGCGCACAACTGGCTGCACGGATGAAGCAGCTACGGGGGGAACTTGCCGATCTCAGGCAGCGCACGCGCTGAAATCCCCGGAACAAAAACGAACACTTTGCCAATCATCTGCCTTCGGGTATGCTAATCGTTTATACCTTGATTGCCAGGGAGTATTCCCTGTCGAAACATGGCCGTTTAGCAGGTCGGGGGTGGGTTTCACCCCCAGATAAAACAATTGTCAGTGTTGGACCGATATCCTGTGAGATTTCCCCAGGATACGGTTTCGGATCCCAGATCATTTGGACCTAAGGAGTTTCTATTATGCAGATAAACCGCAAACGCCGGATCGTATTGAAGGGTTCCCTGGCCGCGGGGGCTTTAAGCATTGCAGCGGGTACGGGTCTTTTGATCCCGCGCAGTGTTCTGGCAAGCTGGCCGGAGGCCGCCTTCGGCGCGAAGAAGGTTCCCGAAGCCCTTCAGGCACTGCTGGGCGGCAGCGACTCGGAGACCAGCGCAGATATCAAGATCAAGGCACCGGATATCGCCGAAAATGGTGCCGTGGTCCCGGTGACCATAGCCTCCAGCATATCCGGAGTGGAATCCATCTCATTGCTGGCCGCCAACAATCCCGTTCCTCTGGTGGCCAACTACAAACTGGGTGAGGGTGCCGAGCCTTTCGTCTCGACCCGTATAAAGATGGGCAAAAGCGGCGACGTAATAGCCGTGGTCAAGGCAGGCGGGAAGCTCTACAGCGCCAATAAGGGCGTAAAAGTAACAATTGGTGGATGCGGGGGGTAACTACCTACAGGGACGTAACCCGAACCCCGGTTTTTGGACAGGCGCTGACAATCAAACGCCTGCCCGGCAAGATTCAAAGAGGATTCAAACACAATGGCAAAGAAAACCATCAAGATCAGAGCAAAGGCAAAGGACGACGTAGTAACCGTAAAGGCTCTGATGACCCATCCCATGGAGACCGGCGCCCGAAAGGATAAATCCGGCGAACTGATACCTGCACACTTCATCCAGCAGGTGACCTGCGAACACGGCGGCAAAAAAGTGATCGAGGCCCAGTGGAGCGGCGGTGTTTCTAAGAACCCCTACCTGTCTTTCAAGTTCAAGGGGGGCAACAAGGGTGAAAAACTGACCCTGAGCTGGGTGGACAACAAAGGCAATTCCGACTCTGCGGAAGCGGATATTCGCTAACTCATACTGTAGCCTGCGTTTCGCGGTGCTCAACGCAGGCTACATTTTTACATCTTTTCAACCGCCCTTTCCGGATTCGACATCCAGGGATACCAGGTCGTCTGACAACTGGGCCGAGTCCATCACCGCCATCTTGTCCTCGTCGGCGGCGGAGTCAGCATCTGGAGATGCTTCACTCTCAGAGGCCTTTACAGCCTCTTCTATCCACTCCTGATCGAGCTCCGGAATGTCGGCATCGTCGGAGAGGGTCGCAGCGTCGGCATCAGGCTCTCCGGACGACGCTGTGTCCTCGATTGCCCCGTCCTCCTCTTCCTCGAAGCCGGCTTCATCGGCGCTGTACATATTGGCGATACTCTCCTTGTCCAACTCCTCGACCGCACCCCCAGCATACATACAGGCATATTCGCTGAGCATGCGCCCCATGGTTTCCATGGTGATTTTCAGTTCTTCCGCGAGATGCTCTTTTTCCTCCCTCAGGATTTCAAACTCTCCCGGGTCAACGATTTGCACCTCCACATCATCTGACGTGCTTTCCTGGGCGTGCTCCATCTTGCGGTAGGGATCCGTTGCCGCCTCGAAACTCTCGCAAACGCCCTGGAAAGCTGCAGCATCCCGCTTGATGTAGCTGTCGACCAAAATCTGATAGTGCGCCAGTTCACCGTTCTGGATGCTTATTGCCAGTTCATCGGCCTCGGTGTCCGACGTACCGTGAATCCTGCCCACCAGAGCACGCGTTTCCTCCAGGCGGGATTCCTCTTTATCCTTGATCTGCCCGATCAATGCCAGGGCCGCCGCATGATCACGACTTTTTCGCCGCAGGGACCCGGTCATCAGGAAAACAGACATCACAGCGGTGATCAGTAGAAGCTCACCCAACAATACGAGTATCAGGGGGCTAATGTTCATTGAGCAACCGCCTCTTCTTCGTTAACCACCAGCAGTCGGGGAAGCGTTCGGGAACCGTGCCTGCGCGACAGCCAGATTCCTGCCGCGGCAAGCAGCAAAAGCAGCATATTGGCACCACCGAAGATACCGGCATCCATCAGCCAATCCTGTCCAACCGTTTCCGGGATGGATTCGGGCGCAGGGGGTTCCACGATTGGAGCGGCTTCCGGGATCTCAACGACAGGCTCCGGTTCCATCGTACCAACAAAAGGGATCGGTTCCAGATCGAGCGCCAAAGAGTTTCCAGCGGCCGTCGTGGCTGCCAGGTGTATACCCATGTTCCAGTCACCGGTGAGAAGCGATGGGTCGACCTGTACCTCCCAACTGCCCCCAAGGGTTCCCGGCAGAAACATCACCGGCATGGGCTCGACGTCCCCGGAAACCAGGGATGCCTCAAGCTTCAGGGTTTCGTTGTCGAGAAGACCCAGAGCCGGGGTGATACGCACCGTTGCGGGTCCCTCTCCGGATGCTTCCTGCAAGGTCTCGACCAGGACGGGTGGCAGCAGTTCGAACGTCTGGTGCTGTTCGCGCTGAAAGGTAGCACCCTCAACCCTGAGGATCAGCTCAGCCTTTCCCGCAGCCAGCCCTTCTCCGACCAGCAGGGTGAAATAGCCGTCACCCTCTGCTTCGTCGGCGCCCTCGCCATCATCGAACAGGGGCCGGGGTTCCTTCGGTCCCCCGTCATCGATCTGCTCACCCTTGAGACTCAACTTCTTCAGGAATGATTTCTTGGTGACAAGTTCACCTTTGTTGCTGAAATGAACCGACAGGCCTTGTTGTTCGCCTGCTATCAACTGACCGGGCAGTTCCGTTGCATGCATCTTGAGATCCGTCACCACCAGCACCCTGTTGTCCGGATCCAATGCCGCCTCGATGCGCCACTCCCCGGCCTGGGGTTTGGTGATGGTTACCAGATCGTAGCCCACGTCGCGGTGCCAACTGACATTTGACGGGGTTGCGCTCGAATCGAAACTCTCACCGCTGGGGGGAATGACCCTTGTGGGTTTTCCCTCCGCCGCACGGAACACCAGTAGTGTGGCCTCTTCGATACTCTTGTCCACTGTGAATCGATTGTCTTTCAGGGGCAGCGCATCCGGCCGGCCCACCTTTTCGAATATCCTGAGAAATACACGCTGCAGCTGCGCCACGTCTTCGACCTGTTCGTACCAGCCGCCGGTCTCCTGTGACAGGGTGCGCATGAGTTCATGATCGGCCCTGGCTGAAAGGGCTATGGTGTGCACCTTCACCCCCAGTTCCTTCAATCGGGGCAGGGATTGCTCGAGAACACGGGCCCGGGAAGCAGTATTCAGGGCCGGATCCTTGGAGATATCCACCATTCCGTCCGTCAACAAGACCATATGACGACGGTACTTGGCGGGTGCCCCGGACCAGTCCGCCGAGGATCGTTTGATCACATCCTCGATATTCGTGAAAAGTCCACGGGAGTGGATCTTGGCCGCACCATCGGCTGCCCGCGCCTTCCAGGCCTTATCCACCTTGCCCAGGGGAACCTGCATATTGACGTACTGCCCGAAAGTCCAGACACCGGCGCGGGAATCTTCCGGCAGCAGCCCGACGAGCAGACGCAGGGCCGGACGACGAAGGTTATTGGGGTCGTTTTTCTTCATGCTGCCCGAAATATCGATCAACACCCGCACATCGGCGGCGTCGGGCTGAACCCCGTCGGCACCCACGGCATAGGACGCCGTGGTGAAACCCCACCAAAGCAGCATGCTCAACAGGCAATACTTGCGCACAGTCGTTGTTCTCCGCTATCCATCCCTGCCCTTGTTGGGCGGTTAGTATGGGTAGCGGCCGGAGAACGAAAAGACTTTAGAATCCCATTTGTTTTCGACGCTGCGATAAGGGGATGAATCTCGCCGCAAGGATTGCTTCCCAAAAGCACGATCTTGCCACGCATAGAATATGTTTATAGATTACGGTTTAGCGGCTATCATATTCGTTATTGATGAGCGCTCTGCGCACAACTTGATTTTCTCAGGAGCTCTATGATGAGTGAAAATGATCCCATCGGCCTGTCCGCCCAGCAGGCCTGGCAACTGTTGCAGGAAGACCCCAGGGCGGTGTTGGTAGATATCCGTTCCACCATGGAGTACCTGTTTGTCGGTCATCCCAAGGGGTCTGTCCATGTCCCCTGGATCGATGAGCCCGAATGGACCGTAAATCCGGACTTCGTCACCGACATCCGAAAACTGCTGCTGGGCGGTGCCATCTGCACCATCGACGACGGCTGCGCGCCGGTTATCCTGATCTGCCGCAGCGGCAAGCGCACCCTGGAAGCGGGCAAGACGCTGAGCGAGGCGGGTTTCAACAAGGTGATGCATGTGAATGAGGGTTTCGAGGGAGACCTGGATGAGGACCATCACCGCAGCACCGCCAACGGCTGGCGCTTCCAGGATCTCCCCTGGGAACAGTGCTGATCCCCCGTTTTATTCTTTCCGCTGACCAGGAACAACCCACACCATGAGCAGTCGATTCGATACACCGACGGATGCGGAAGACGCTTATTACGACGCCATCGAAGAGGTGGACTTGGATAAGATGATGTCGGTTTGGGAGGACTCAACCGAAAGCACCTGTCTGCTGCCCATGAGACCCCTGCAAAACGGGACTGAGGCGATTCGGGAATTGTGGCAGCCCATGCTCGACCCCAAGATGCAGCTGAACATCACCGTCAACCATATTCAATGGATCGAACAGGGGGACATCGCCATACACCTGCTCGAGGAACTGGTGACACTGTCGGAAACGGCCGAACGCCAACCCCCCATATACGCGATCAATATCTATCGTCGCGGTGACGACGGCTGGCGTCTTCTGAGCCACGTCAACTCACCTGCACCGCCACCGCCGGATATGATCCTGCCGTAGCCTACCCGCTTTCGTCCTTCAGTTGGGGGGATGCAGCATCCGGCCCGGGCAGATCATCCAGTTCGACTTTCTCGATCTGTTCGAACCGATCGCTGATCTTCCGCGCCGACACCCCCACCTCATCCACGTCTTTGCTGGCCTGGCGGATATGGCGTGCCAGGCGGTCCATGCGGTCCTGGAATCGCCTGAAGTCCTTGGACAGAAAATTCAGGTGCTGCTGAATCAGGTCGACCTGCTCGCGGGCGGCGGCGTCCTTGAGCACCGCCCGTGCCGTTGTCAAAACGGCCATCAGCGTGGTGGGGGATACCAGCCAGACGTGCTGCCGCCATGCCTCCTCCACCAGCTCCGGATAGTGGCCATGTATCTCGGCGAAAACCGCCTCGGCGGGAATGAACATCATGGCACCGTCGGCCGTCTCCTCCGGCAAGATGTATTTACCGGCGATGTTTCCTATGTGCACCCGGATATCCTGACGGAACTGGCTCGCCGCCCGGTTGCGGTCAGCCTCCCCCTTTTCGATATCCGTCATCCGCTGATAGCTTTCGAGGGGGAACTTTGAATCGATGACAATGTTTCCGCTGGGTTCCGGGAGAAAAAGAATGCAGTCAGCCCTGGTGCCGTTGCTCAGGGTATGTTGCAGAGCGAAGCTGCTTTCCGGCATGACATTTCTGACCAGAGCATTGAGCTGCACCTCGCCAAAAGCGCCCCGTGAACGCTTGTCGGCCAGCACTTCCTGCAGGCTCACCACGTTGCTGGACAGCTCACTGATTCTCTTCTGTGCTTCATCTATCCGGGTGAGATGCTCCAGCACCCGCGTGAAAGTTTCATTGGTCTTTTCGAATCCCTCGCTGAGCCTGCGCTCCACCTGGCCGCTGATCTCCTTCAGCCGCTGGTCCGTGGATGCGGTCAGACCCTCCACCCTGCGCCCCAGCTCATCGGCATTGCGACCGAGTCCCTCCAGGAGCTGCCGGCCAATCCCCTCCACACCCCGGGCCAGATCTTCCTGCTGGGCAAGGCGGCTTTCACCCATGGTCCTCACCAGGGCCTGGTGCAGACTGTCAAAGCGCTCGGTCAGTTCGACCCTCAACCGGCCCGCATCCTCCGCGGTGTCTTTCTGCATCTGACCGAAGCGCCGCTCCAGCGCCTGATAGAGGCGGGACACCTGGGTCAACAGGCGCTGCTGCAGCTGATGCATCTGCTCGCGGTTCTCTTCACGCGCACCGGTGAGCTCCCGCAGGATCAGCCGTTCCTGCTCGCGCAGAAACTCCGTCGCCTGGTCGCCAGCCGCTCTGTTTTCCGCCACACCGCGCAACAAATTCGCCTGGCGCAACCACAGGGCCACCACGCCGACCAGCAGCAACAGGAGGCAGATAAGGGTGAGCAGATCGAGGTCGATGGTAAATTCGGACATTACGGGGGATCAGTTTAACCCATACTCTCCTGCATTCCAGCAAGGGATGTCGGCTTGCATTGATGGCGTGCGGCGTTAAACTGCCAGCACTTTACCCCACCCCATTGCAAAAACAAGGATGCAGATACACCTCACAACCCTGGGCTGCCGTCTCAACGAGGCGGAGCTGGAAACCTGGACCCGGGAATTCGGTGCCCTTGGCCACCAGGTGACAAATGACCTGAGAACGGCAGACCTGGTTGTCATCAACACCTGTGCGGTAACCGGCGAGGCGGTCCGAAAATCCCGCAAGCTGATGCACCGGGCCCACCGCAACAACCCCAGGGCAAAACTGGTCGTCAGCGGCTGTTTTGCCTCCCTAAACGCCACCGAAACCGCAGACACGCTGGGCGTGGACCTGGTGGTGGACAACAGGGACAAGGACCGGCTGGTGGAGATTGCCTCACGCAAACTGGACCTGCACAGCATGCCGGCAGTCGCCACCCTCCCCGGGGAAAGCAGCCTGCTGACCCGGGGGCGCCAGCGGGCATTCGTCAAGGTGCAGGATGGCTGCCGGTATCAGTGCACTTTCTGTATCGTCACACGAGCCAGAGGCGAGGAACGCAGCCGCCCCGCCGCCGAGGTGATCGATGAGATAAACGGACTGACCGATCAGGGCATCCGGGAGGTCGCATTGACTGGCGTGCATCTGGGAGGTTACGGCAGCGACTGTGAAAGCGATCTCGGAAGACTGATCTCCCGGATTCTGTCCGAGACCGACATCCCGAGGCTGCGGCTGGGCGCAGTCGAACCCTGGGACCTGCCGGAGGACTTCTGGCAACTGTTTTCCAACCCGCGCCTGATGCCCCATCTGCACCTGCCCCTGCAGAGCGGCGCCGACAGCGTGTTGCGCCGCATGGCCCGACGCTGCAAGACCGCGGAGTTTCAGCGCATCGCGGAACAGGCCCGCGGTCAGGTGCCCGATTTCAATCTCACCACCGACGTCATCGTCGGCTTCCCCGGCGAGACGGAGGAGGAATGGCAGCAAACCCTGGAATTTGTGGAGCGCATCGGGTTCGGCCATTTGCACATCTTCGCCTTTTCACCGCGCCCGGGAACCCGCGCGGCCACTCTTCCCGACCCGGTGCCCCGAGCACTTATCCGGGCCAGAAGCCAGGCGCTTCACGATCTCGGACAGAAGTTGAAGCGGGAGACCCTAGAGAACTATCTTGGGCGCCGCATGCCGGTCCTGATCGAAGACCGCCAGCAGGACACAGAGAGTGAATGGAGCGGCTACACTCCCAACTTTCTCAGGGTGGCTTTGACCGGCTCCGGTTCCCGAGACCTGTCTAATCACATCCTGGATGTAAACCTGACCGAAATCGCTCCGGACGGTGACAGACTGCAGGGCGCAATAAAAACGTAGGATGCGGTAAGCAAAGCGAACCGCATCAACCTGCCTGGTACTTAGGCTAGTGCCCATCCATAAACAGCGTCTCCCGTCATTCCGGCGAATGCCGGAATCCAGTAAGTCGCTGAATTCCCTGGATCCCGGCATTCGCCGGGATGACGTGGTTTCTGGAAAACACGCGTTTCTGAACGGATACTAGGCTAAATCGCAGCGGTAATATTCCGCCCCCTCCTCAGGATTGTGGTAGTAGGGCGGTATATTGCGGAACCCATAGGCAGCGTAGAGCGACTTGGCAATGTGCATACTGGGCAGCGTGTCCAGGACGATGCTCGAATAACCCATCTGTCGCACCCTTGTCATGGCCGCGTCGAACAGACGTTTTCCGGCTCCCCGCCCCCGATTGGGGCTGCGAACATACAACCGTTTAAGTTCCGCCTCATCGGAAGTTCTCGGCCTGACGGCCACGCAGCCAATGGGTTCGCCATCCGCGACCGCCAGGTAGATCACTCCTTTCAGCGGTACATAGCGGCCCGGCAGTGTTGCAAGTTCCTCCTCGAATCCCTGGAAGCAGAGATCGACATTGAGCCATTTCTGATATTCGACGAACAACGCCCGAACATCAGACATATCCGCCGCAACGGCCTCCAGGATCTGAATGTTGTTTGTTTGGGACATACTTTATTCGGACCAATCGCCGCAGAGGGAGCCGATGAACAGACACATCCTCTCATAATGGCTGCCCTTCCAGTATAGGTGCCGGCATCCCGTGCAGCGTCTTATCTCGCTACGGTTTTTGCGTACCCGCTCAGGCAGCCGGTCGACCACGGTCTCCTTGGCAATATGCTCCAGCATACCGTTGCAGGTGATACAGCGGCTGAACGGCCTGATCAGGCCGCAGAGGTCCAGTCTCTGCATCAGATAGCGTATCTGTTCTCTGGGCGAAGGTTGCCGTACATAGCAGCCATGGGTGATGACACGATGCATCAGCAGCGCCCGATCCCTGGTTAAAAGGATTCTGTGCTCCCGGGCCGATAAAGCTGCCAGTTCACTATCCAACATAAGCATCGGGCAAAGCGTATCGAAGCCCAGCATACGCAGATAACCTGCCAGCCTGCCCAGATGGGCATCCGCCAGGAAGCGTGGCCGGCGCAGCGGAGCTGATCTGAGACGCAGCAGCGGGGTCACATCCAGGGATTCGAACACCGGGTAGACGCTCACCCGGTCACCATCGGATACCGGATGATCGAGCCCGACGGACTCACCGTTCAAGAGAATGATCTCCACTTCTGTATGGGGTACGCCAAGGGTCTCGATCAAATGCCGCACGGGTACCGGCGTGGAAAAAGAGACGGAGATATCGCGCTTGCGCCGTTTGACCGGCAGAAAATCATTCAGCTCTTCGTAAAATCGGAAGTTGGCCTCCGCCATCGCTGCCCGTCGAGGTCAGATATCGAATTCAGCCCAGATCGGGCAATGGTCGGAAGGCTTCTCCATGGCCCGGATGTCATAGGCGATGCCCGCATCGGTACAGCGTGCATTGAGCGGGCCGGTAGCCATGATGAAATCGATGCGCAGTCCGCGCTTCGGATCCCGCTCGAAAGCCCGGCTGCGATAGTCGAACCAGCTGAACCGGTCGTCCGCGGTCGGATGAATGGTTCGGTAGGTATCTTCGAGACCCCAATCAGCAAGACGGCCCAGCCACTCCCTCTCCTCCGGCAGGAAGCTGCACTTGCCGGTGCGCAGCCAGCGTTTGGCGTTGTCTGCACCGATGCCAATATCCAGGTCCTGGGGTGCGACGTTCATGTCACCCATCAGCACCAGGTTGTCCTCTGGGCTGAAGCTGTCCCGGAGATAACGCAGCAGGTCCGCATAGAATTTCTGCTTGGCCGGAAACTTGATCTCGTGATCCCGGCTCTCCCCCTGGGGAAAATAACCGTTTATGACGGTCACCTGATCTCCGGAGGGTGCCCGGTACACGGCACTGATCAGGCGCCGCTGGGCCTCCGCGTCTTCGAAGGGATTTCCCTTGTGTACAGAGATTGGAGACTGCCTGGATAGAAGCGCTACGCCGTAGTGGGATTTCTGGCCAAAATAATGGGGCTCGTAGTTCAGGTTCCCCACCATCTCCAGTGGGAAGTCCGGATCCTGTACTTTGATCTCCTGCAGCCCGATGACATCGGGCTCATATTTACGGCGCAGCGCCTCGAGCTGGTGACTTCTGGCACGGATGCCGTTGACGTTGAAGGAGATGAATTTCATTGATTATTATTCCTTTGAAAAAACAGATCCCGGGGATACCGACTCAACTCAGACTGCTGAGTGCACGGATCAGCCGCATCGAGGCGTTGAAAAAATCATCGTCTGGCTCATCATCGCAATAGACCTGTATCCTTCTCATGGCACCGTCCAGATCAACGCCCTTCAGGACATCCAGGCCGGTGGCAAGGGAAAGGCCGGTAACCAGACCGGCAAGCCAGCCGCGATAACGCAGATACTGGGCGATATACTCTTCGCTGCCCTTTTCCCATTCCTTGAAAGCCAGCGTGTAATCCCGGCAGCTCTGGACGCCGTATCCCAGTACCTGCGGTCGATCTACCGCCATGGCATTCAAACAGGCAGTGAACAAAAATACAAAAAGAACAGGTTTCATGGGAAGGCACCTTTTGGGTCAATCCGGGCTGCACTGCGGGCTTTTCTTTCCTGCACGGGAGAACGCCCCAATTCTAAAGCATCGGGCCGTTTAAGAAACCTCTGATTAATTCTCGACTGCTATGAGAAGGGAGGTGCCGCTTCGCGCCTGGAAGCTCTGGCTTATACCGGTGTAACCCCTGTCAGGTTACTCAAAAGAGGAAGGCGGCGGCACAGAGGCCGCCGCCAAGAGGTGGCGCGAGTTCGAAAAGGAGGTGGGACTTTCTCTACCCTCTGCCTGCACTGCCGTCTGCTCCCACCGCAGCGAATCAGGCGTAAGGGTTTGCTCCCAAATTCGACCCGGCCACAAACTGAAATTTTATCTTTTTTACCTCGTACTCCGGCACCAAAATGAATCCCCAGGGGAATTCCCGCTCGGATCATGCCCAGCTGTAGACGACCATGCGATAAGATTCCGGATCCGTATCCTGCAGACTCGTCAATGAGGCTTCATAAGGGTCGTATACCGGCTCTTCTGCCGTCGGGGCCAATGGCATCGGTTCCACGAAAAACTGCTGGTATTCGATGACGCCATCATGCAGGGGCTCCCGGTTCAGCTCCGGTATGGACAACCATGAACTCTTGGGGTTTCTCATTGATATTTTCCTCTGGCTTGAACAGCGGGAGCAGCAAAAGGTGTGCCACAGAATAATAAATGCAGATGATTCAGCTGGTTGTATACACCGATCGGAAAATAGCCTGGGAACAGGTTTCCCAAGTGTAAATTTTTCCGACATGAGAGTTTCCCTGCAACTGACCCGGGCCGGTCAGTACAGCCCGCACTCAATTTTCCGGGTTTATCTGCTGAGCGTGATGTTGTCGATGAGCCTGGCCTTCCCGAGATAGGCGGCTGCCAGAATCACCAGTTCGGTGTCATCCCGGGACGGCTCCACCAGATCCCGGGCGCGGACGACCTTAAAATAGTCGGGTTTGAATCCTTCGGCTTCAAGGGTCTTTTGCCCCTGCTTTACAAGCCGTTCGTAGTTCGTATCCCCGGCGCGGATCTTATCTGCAGTCTGCTGCAACAATCGATAAATCGCCGGGGCGTGGGCACGCTCCCCGGTCGTGAGATAGCCATTGCGCGAACTGCGGGCCACCCCATCTTCCTCCCTGACCGTGGGCACCCCGTGGATCCTGATCGGAAATGACAGATCCTCGGTCATGCGCCGGATAACCATCAGCTGCTGAAAGTCCTTCTCCCCAAAGACAGCAATATCCGGCTGAACCATGTTGAACAACTTGCAGACTACCGTGGCAACACCCACGAAGTGCCCGGGCCTGCTGGTGCCGCAAAAGATATCCGAGATATCAGGCACCTCGACCCGGGTCTGGCTGCCGGATGACGCGGGATAGACATCGGAAACCGCCGGTGCGAACAGGAGGTCGGTGCCGAGCGACTCAAGACTGCCCGAATCCTCCTCCATCGTACGGGGGTAGGCGGCAAAGTCCTCGCCCTCCCCGAACTGCATGGGGTTGACGAATATGGAGACAACCACACGGTCTGCCATATTCATAGCCACCTCAACCAGTTTCAGATGGCCGGGATGAAGATTACCCATGGTGGGCACCAGGGCAATGCTGTCATCGGCCTTGCGCCAGCGCTGGACCTGCCGCCTCAGCGCATCTATCTCTTCAAGGGTGATCATTTGAAACTGTGTTCAGGGCCCGGAAAAGAGCCATCCTGGACTGCCTTGACATAGGCACCAACCGCGTCGGCTATTGAATCCGCACCTTCCAGAAAATCTTTGACGAAACGTGGCGGTTTGCCCGGCGTGATTCCCAGCATGTCGTAGAGCACCAGCACCTGGCCGTCGCATTCGGAACCGGCGCCGATGCCGATCACCGGGATCATCAGGGATCGGCTGATTTCGGCGGCCAGATGACTCGGCACACACTCCAGAACCAGCATCTGCGCACCGGCCGACTCCAGGGCCAATGCATCCTCCCGCATGATATGGGCCGCCTCCTCGTCCCTTCCCTGAACCCGATACCCCCCCAGCTTGTGCACCGACTGGGGTAAAAGCCCCAAATGAGCACAGACCGGAATCCCGCTGGAGGTGAGTTGGCGCACCGTCTCCAACTGGGTCGCTCCGCCCTCCAGCTTGACCATGTGTGCACCTCCATCCTTCATCAGACGTCCCGCCGTTGTCAGAGCCTGCTCTGCGGAGCTGTAGCTCATGAAGGGCATGTCCCCGATCAGCAGTGTATTGCGGCGCCCGCGCACAACGCAGCGGGTATGGTAGACCATGTCGGATACATTCACCGGCAGGGTACTCTCCTGCCCCTGTATCACCATACCGAGGGAATCTCCGATCAGGATAACCGGCACCTCGGCATCCTCGAGCACCCGCGTGAAGCTGGCGTCGTAGCAGGTCAGGACGGCGATCTTCTCACCCCGTTGCTTCATCTCGATCAGGGTGGCTGTGGTTACTTGAGACATGGGTCCGGTGTCCTCCTGTTTCAGCGTGTCGATTAGCGCCTTCAGGGAATCGGTGAGTAAGGCGGCGAAATACTACAACATAGACGACGATCCGTCGAAATCCGCTGCGACCCCCTTCCAGATAGTCAGTCCTTCCGGGGAATGGTCAGGTATCAGGCCGGCAAGTGCGCCCCTGCCCGGTATCCTCAGCTCAGGCGCAATCTCATGCAATGGGATCAGAACGAAGTCCCTGTTGCAGATTTCCGGATGGGGGAGCACCAGTTCCCGGGTGTTCATGATCGTTTCTCCAAAGATCAAAAGGTCGAGGTCCAGGGTGCGGGGCCCCCAACGCTCTCCCCTCTCCCGACCATGGGCCCGCTCGATGGCATGCAGATGGTTAAGCAGGCTCCGGGCATCCAGCCCCGTCACCAGGGCGGCGGCAGCGTTGATATAGTCGGGCTGATCTGTAGGTCCCAGGGGTGCACTGACATACAGACTCGAACGGGCGATACACCAGGTCTGCGGGATGCGGTGCAGTTCCCCAAACGCCCTGATCACCTGCTCAGCAGGGGTCTCCAGATTGCTGCCAAGCCCTATGTATGCACCGGTTTGGGCAGAATGGTCGGCAATCAAGCGTCACCGGGCTCGGTGGACCTGTTTCGGGGTCTGCGGCGACGGCGGCGCTTGACGCCTCCCTTCCGGCCATCGGATCCTGTCAGCTGGTTTCTATCTGCCTCATCCAGCTCCTGAAACCGGGTCCACCACTGGGCCAGTTCCATGTCCGCCTCCCCGGATTCCGCGCGAAGCAGCAGGAAATCGTAGGCTGCACGAAACCTGGGATGGGTTGCAAGCCGGTGGGGCCGCTTGCCGGCGCGCTGTTCAAAGCGGTGCTGGAGATTCCAGATCTCCTGTACCGCTGTACTGAACCTTCGGGGGATGGAAATCAGTTGCACCTGCCGGCCGATGACCTGGGAACCTGCCTGTTGCATCGCCGTCAGGGTGCCCTCCCCCTGCTCCTGCAGCTGCCTTGACAACTTCCTCGCCGGCTCCCAGAGCAGTACTGCGAATAAAAAGGCGGGAGTTACGGGTTTTTCCTCACGAATGCGCACATCGGTGTTATGCATCCCCCTGTTGACGAACGTGATGGGAAATTCATGTTCCTCGTGGGCGAGACTCTCTTCCGTCTCGGGGAACAGATGGCCGAAAAGCCTGTAATGGCGCAGTTTCTCGAAACATTGGAGTGCGGTACCCCCCATGAAGAGTTTGAGCAGCTCATCGAAGAGCCGCGCCGGCGGTACGCTGCGGATACTGTCCCCGTCTTCGAACAAGGGCTTTTCACACGCGGAATCGATACGAAAGCCCAGTTTGGCAGCGAAGCGAACCGCCCTCAGCATACGCACCGGGTCCTCCCGGAATCGGGTTTCAGGATCCCCCAGCAGGCGCAAAACCCCTTCCTTGAGATCCCCGAGCCCGTCGGCATAGTCGATGACCGAAAAATCCTCGATATTGTAGTAAAGGGAGTTGATGGTGAAATCCCGGCGAAGGGCGTCTTCCTCAATTGTGCCGTAAACGTTGTCGCGAAGGATGCGCCCGTTCTCCATAAGCCGTTCATCCTTCGCCGGGCGGTCCTGGCTCGGGTCCTCCATGCCGCGAAATGTGGCGACCTCGATGATCTCCCGACCAAAGTGGACGTGCGCGAGACGGAACCGGCGCCCGATCAGCCGACAATTACGAAACGTCGCCCTCACCTGTTCAGGCGTCGCATCGGTGGCGATATCAAAGTCCTTGGGTTCCCGTCCGAGTAGGAGATCGCGCACCCCACCGCCGACCAGATACGCCTTATAGCCGGATTTTTTCAGGCGATAGAGAACTTTAACGGCATTCTCGCTGATGTTTGCCCGGGAGATATTGTGTTCCGATCGGGCAATGACGACTGGGTTAACGATGTGCTTTTCCTTGATAATTCACCAAAATACCTGTCCCACAGAAAATGGGCATACCGCCCGAACCACCGGTGTTCCACGAGAACCATTCCGGACTTGAGCCCGGCACGGGCAGGAGTATAATACACCTCCTCAATTCAAGACGCTCCCTTCGTCTAGCGGTCCAGGACGCTGGCCTCTCACGCCGGTAACAGGGGTTCGATTCCCCTAGGGAGTACCAATCAATCCAGAATCCCTATCCTCCGGGAGCGAGATCCCGTTTTCGATCTCTGTCCGAAATCACAAGATAATAGAAAATTATAGAGGCTTTTCCCCCTGATCAACTGGGTAGATTACTGATTGTAGGGCCGAATTCATTCGGCCAACAGCTATAAAATACCTGATATGTCTTTGCCAATCCGTTGTGAACTGGTCTCGCTTGGGATATCGGTGATTATCCCCGTTGGGACTAAATCCGGTGACAGGTCGTGATGAAAAGTCGATGGTCGAATGAATTCGACCCTACGATTTTGCAGACAGATGGAATACGTAGGGGAAGAGCCGATAACGACAGTTGGATGATCCTGAAGGGATTTGCATTCCGGATGCGATAAGGTAAAAATATAATCGCTGGGATTATACTGGTATACCCAAGCTAAACCGCCTAAGACCCAAACCCCGTCTCAGTGCGCTGCCGATTCGGCAGACAACCCTTGACTCCTTGCCCCTGCCCCGTCCCGGATGCCGGATATATCCGTCATGACCGTTGGCGTATCCTCATGGAAAGCACGAGCAACAAAGGAGCCTTCTTCGTCAATAGGGTGCATCGACCTGTATGGAAGCGCACGCCAAGACCAAGTCACTTGAACTTCTGAACAGTTCCACAAGCCTCTATTCCCTGCCCGATGTGTATTTCAGGCTGAGGAGCGTGCTGGATAACCCGGATTACTCCATGGCGGAAGTGGTGTCTGTGATCAGCACCGATGTCGGCCTGACCGCACGTCTGCTCAAGCTGGTCAACAGCGCATTTTATGGATTTAAATCCAAGATTTATTCGGTCCCCAATGCCATCGGCATGATCGGCACCCAGCAGCTTCAAGACATGGTGCTCGCAACCTCCGTGACCAGAACGTTTGCGGGTATATCTTCAGATTTGATGGACATGGATGATTTCTGGTACAACAGCATTTACTGCGGTGTGGCTGCCCGTCTACTTGCGTCCCGCTGTGATTTTTTCGACTGCGAACGTCTGTTTATTGCCGGGCTGCTCTGCGACATCGGCCATCTGGTTATGTATCAGGAATTACCGGAGCTTTCACAGCAATCAATCCGGAAATCCCGTGAGAGCGATGCGGCGCTCCACGATGTGGAGCAGGAGATCTTCGGCTTCGACTATGCCCAGGCGGGCGGAGTACTGACACGGCAATGGAAGCTGCCGAGAATTCTGCAGCATGCCATCAGATATCAGCTGAATCCAACCGGGTCCGAAGACTATTTCCTGGCGGCTGCGATAGTACACATATCGAGGGAGCTGACTACGGCCGTGGAGGCTGACGCCGGCACGGAGCCCCGGGATCTAAAGATCAGCCCGGAGATCTGGGAGTTGATAGGATTGAGCCCGAGCGCATGCGACTCCCTTTGTGAGGAAGTTAAAGCCCAGGTTGGTGAGATATCCAACCTGATATTTCCCGGCAACAGGCCCTAGATTCCCGATATGACCATCACCCGATTCGATTTTTACTTTCCGGGCAACCATGCAGTGGACGCACCCATGGTCCTCGAGGGCACCCCGCTTTTCAACAAATCCGAGAAGGGCCTCTACCATATCAGACACGAACTGCTGGAGGAGCTTTATATCGAGCTGGGCAGGGAGGAAACGGAGAAGGCCCAAACCCTGCAGGAAAGAAACAACAGGCTGGTGGAGCTTGCCGAGTCCGGGGACTTGGGCGCCAAACAGCAGATTGAGGTGTGGGAAAGGGTGGGACTCCCCGTCGGGCGAATTGCAAAGCCGGTTGGGCCAAAGACCGTTCGATGGGACAGCCACTGGTACCGCCTCGGTCCCTGCGAGATGTGCGGCACCGAGGTTCTTACCACCAGCCATCGCCGCTTCTGGTTTGGGCGCGTCATTCCCATATGCGGCCAGCATTGCGCCGACAGGCGACTGGAGCTATGGAACAGGCATCGTCTTTCACAGAAAGAAAACTCCCCGGGGGAGGAGAGCTGTCGGCACTGCGGGATGGGTTTCATACCGGAGGTGCATGACACCGATTTCTGCTCGAGAAGGTGCCGGATGGCTGCTCAAAGGATCGAATTAGGAGAGACTCCATGCAGCGGTGGCACCTAGGTGTTACAACAAAAGGCGGTCTCATCGGTAATACATGGCACCCCCCGCCGGAATGAGCTTGAGGCTGCATTCAGACCCATGTTATTTCACGTTGACATGAGAATAAGGGCAATGGCGGCAGCCTGAACCACAGCAGCTTCCGCGGCTTCTGTGATATTGCTCCGTGAATACGATGAACCCGCCTTCACGGTAGTAATGACGACCCTCCCGCAATTCCTTAATTGGCCAGCTATCCGGATTCCCGGCTGCCTCCTCTGGTGGTATCTCAATATCAGGCTCGTTCATACAATTGCTCGGGGATTACCTGAAAGGTTTATGATGGTAAAACAAACAAGGGACACGGCAAAGGATCATTGCCCGGTCAATGAGATGCATCATACTGTTTTATTTAGCTAATTGTTGGCGAGGAATTCAATTTCGACCAACCATCGAATTTTCGGAACAGTTTGCACCGCCCGGCCAAAATCGACATCTTTAAAACTCCCCCACCCCCTTCCAGTGCGGATTACGGCATCATATACTCCATCGAATCCCCAACAACACACCACGACAGCTAGAACCACAGGCGGCCCCTGATGAAATTCAAATTGATCGTTGCAATCACTGGTGAAAAGCGGACCAATGACCTGGTTGCCGCTGCCCGGGATGCGGGCGCTACAGGAGCGACCATAATCGGTCATGCGGAGGGTGAAGGACTGGATCCTTTGAAGACATTTTTAGGGGCCTCCCTGAGAACCAGCACTGACCTGATCTTCTTTCTGGTTGAGGAGCACATGTGCCGCACCATCATCGAGGCTATCGACAACGCCGGGCACATGGATGAAAAGTACACAGGCATCGCATTTCTGCTGGACGTGGAGGATGCCGTGGGTGTTTCTCACCAGATAGAGGAACTGACACCCCTGGTGGAAGAGCAGATCTGATGCAGGTCACTGATACTGGGTATAGGCATTGAGGATATAGAGCGCGATCAGCGTAAGGCCGGACCAGCTGACGACATGCCGCATCCGTCGGGTGCGATAGAAGAGACTCACCACTACCACACCCGTCATCACGATAGCGACCAGGGCCGAGACGATGTGGCTCTGCTCCACATCCGCAAGCAACGGCCCCGGGAGATAGAAGAGATCATCGACCGCGATGATTACCGTATTGAACAGATTGCTTCCCAGGACATTGCCCACTGCCATATCCAACGCCTGAATACGGACGGCAGCGATGGTCACAACCATCTCCGGCAGGGAGGTAGCGAAGGCCACGAACAGCGTCCCGACAAAACTCTCATTCCACTGCATCTGCACCGCAAGCTCGGCACCGATGAAGGGTAGCCAGATGCCGGCAACCACCACCACCAGGGCAGCACCCAGATATTGCAGCAGGGTCTGGCGAAGCGTCATATGGGCGTAGTTTTCCGGTACCTGGCTGGTCAGTTCCTTGGCCAGCTGCTTTTCAAAGCGAAATACGGTACGCATGGAAAAAATGTAAAACCCGACCAGCACGAAACTGTAGACCCCGACATGTCCGACGGCTACTTTGCCTTCACCTGCCGACAGGATGATGCCCAGACCGATAATACCGATCAGAATGATACCGAAGCCGGAGGAGAGGATATGGCCCTGACTGGCCTTCCTGTAAATGGACTCGCTGCGGATCATCATTTCCAGGATCGCGAGTATGAAGAGATTGAATACGCAGCTACCGAGAATGTCCCCCACGGCGATGTCTGGCACACCTGCCACGGTGACTGAACTGATGCCGGTGGCCAGTTCAGGCAATGAGGTAACAGACGCGAGAAGGACCACCCCCACCCAGGATCCGCCCATTCCGGTCTTTTCCGCGATGGCGTCGGCATAAAGTGCGAGCCTGGTTCCGGCGACACCGATCAGGATCAGGCAGATAGCAAACTGGACCCAGACAATCAAGAAAAACCTCTCCCACGTCAGGCGGCGGGTAAGGATGATTCTAGCGGATGTACCCTATCGGTTGTACCGGCCAAAGCCAGCTACGGGCGACAAACACCGGCCCGGATGGGGAGACTGGGATATTCAGAGGAGACCGTTTCCGTGGGGTACAGACGTCACGCCAGACCCTGGAAGTCTCCAGGGCCTGGCGGATCATCTACCAAAACCGTCAATACCCGGGTTCGGGCTAAAAAACTGAACCCGGGGTAATCAATCGACGGAAACCACTTGGGGCTGCGTTCATGTATGCAGCGGAAGGGAACCCTCGTGGCTGAAAAGACGCTTCAGCTTCTTGCGGGCATTTGTCACTATTTCAGCAATCGCCTTGCTTCGCTCATGCTTCGCAACGGCAATGTAATAATCTACGTCTACCCGGCCATACTCGTTGAAATGGATATCCTTAAGTACCGACTTGTCCATCATACTACCCTTAAATAATTCATCTATATGTTTTACACTAACCCGGCGTGAAATTAACGCCGGCACTTACGGAATCAATAAATAAGCTTACAAAAACTGCTTTAATTTGTTGAACCTACCATCTCCGCTTAGGTATATGATATTCGACATCAGTAATAATACAAACGATAGTTTTTCACTAAATAGTTGAATTTATTTCATTAAAAAGGAGCTAAAGATCAGACGTCTTCCGCCGCTAACCTGCCTGCGCAGTTTTGAAGCAGCCTCCCGTCTTGGCAGCTTCAACCAGGCTGCAAAGGCCCTGAACGTAACCCCCTCGGCAATCAGCCACCAAATCAAATCCCTGGAAAGGTTTCTGAATATTGCCCTGTTCACGAGGGTCAACCGTCGGGTGGTACTGACTGCCGCCGGGGAGAAATACCTGGCATCGGTGGAACATGCCCTCGATGAGATCGAAGCCGCGACCCGCCGACTGATGGCCCGCCCCAATGTCAGCGCCGTCAATATCAACGTGGCACCGGCTTTTCTTACCCGATGGCTTGTCCCCCGCATCAGTGAATTCAAGGAACGGCATCCCGATGTGGAACTGCGTCTGCACGCAACCAACAGCAGAACGGACTTCATCCACTCGGACACGGACATGGTGATCTATCTGGGGAACAGTGAGCGGAAAAACGCAGAGTCAGTTTTTCTCAGAGAGGTCTCAATGGTCATCGTCTGCAGCCCACAACTCCTGGAAAAGGACAAGCCCCTCGAGAAACCATCGGATCTTCAGCACCAGTGCCTTCTTCATGTATCGACCCGGGACCAGGACTGGCACGAACTGCTCGATGGCATAGGTATCGAAAGCTCCTCCACTGAAAACGCATTGACGTTCTCCAGCACCGCCCTTGCCATCAGTGCCGCCATCGAGGGTCTGGGTATCGCCCTCACGGACCGGGGCCTGGTGGAGCGGGAGCTGAGATACGGTCTGCTGGCAATACCCTTCGACCTGCAGCTTGAGTCCGACCGTGCCTTTTATCTCGCCTATCAGAAACGCCGAAGAATGACCTATGGCATGAAGGCCTTCCACGACTGGCTAATCGATCAGATCAAGCTCGAGCGCGAGGCACCTCAGGAGCTGGCATGACCGGCCACCCTGCCAGCTGGAAGGTTAACCGGAGCATTTCCCCCTGGCAGCCCATATCCACAGGGTTCCTGGGAAAAGTATTTTTTCCTGAAGATGGCTTTTGGCGGTAGTCCATGCTGGATAAAAGTAGGCTGCTCGGGTTAATCCCTATCGCGTTTGTACTGCTCTGGTCCACCGGATTCATCGGGGCCAAGTACGGACTCCCCTACGCCGAACCCTTTACCTTGCTGATGTACCGGATGTATATCACGCTTGGCTCCTTCCTGCTGCTGATCCGGATATTCAGCGGCCGCTGGCCCGACATGCGAGGGGCCTTGCATTCAATGGTCGTGGGCGCGTTGGTCCACGCTTCCTATCTGGGGGGTGTCTTTTCCGCCATCAAGGCAGGCATGCCCGCCGGGCTGATCTCTCTCCTGGTAGGCCTGCAGCCGATCCTCACGGCTGCTGTGGCCCGTGGCTGGCTTGGGGAGAGAATAAACGCTGTCCAGGGGGGCGGTTTGTTGCTGGGGCTTGTGGGTGTGGCAATGGTCCTGGCAAACCGGGGACAGGAAACAGGCTCTGCGGCGTTTGGACCGGATGCCCTGCTCTACGCCCTGATCGCCCTGATCGGAATATCCCTGGGGACCCTTTACCAGAAACGTTACTGTTCGGGTGTCAACCTGCTGACCGGGGCCTTCTACCAGTTTCTGTCCACTGCCCTGATCATGACCGCCCTCTCCTTCACGCTCGAAACAGGACAGATCAACTGGGAACCGCAGTTCGTTCTCTCCCTGCTCTGGCTGGTGTTCGGGCTTTCCGTAACCGCCATCCTGCTGCTGATGCTGATGATTCGCGAGGGCGAGGCCGCCAAGGTGGCCAGCTACTTTTACCTCACACCCCCGGTAACCGCGATTATGGCCTGGCTGTTGTTCGACGAGCGGCTAGATGTCCTGGCTGTCGTCGGTATGGTGATAGCCGTTTCAGGGGTCTATCTCGTGGCGCGGGGTCACAAATGGTGGAAACCCCGATGACGTCGGTGTAATCCACGGCTCACAGCTCCCAGAAATCCCTCGATATTCCCGTCGAGGGTGAAATGGTAAAAAAACAATTCCTTAGTCAAATTCGTGGCGTCTGCCGTTTCAGAACCGATACAGCTTTAATACCGGGGTACAGCCCCCTGTTTTCCCTGACATGAGGATGTACGGACAAGCTTTTTGTTCTATACTTGTTCTCTTTTCTCTATAAAAACGACGCCCTAAATCATGGCAAATATCAGCCTGGAAAAACTGATGCAGCACGGCGCCCTCTGGCGCGGCCGGCAGGAGGTCGCTGCCGTTGAAAGCGTCGAGCCGACCGGTTGGGAACCCCTCGACGCCCTGATCGGAGGCTGGCCCCGCGGGGCACTGACGGAGTTGCTGAGCAATCGCCACAGCGGTCTGCCGCTGTTGATACCTGCCCTGGCCGGCCTGAGCAGAACGGAACGCTGGCTGCTCTGGACCGCGCCGCCGAACCTGCCCTATGCGCCGGCGCTGGCAGCCCGGGGGGTGCTGATGGAGAGGGTCCTGGTGATACGGGAAGTATCACGCACGCAGCGTTTGTGGGCAGCGGAGCAGGCGATGCGCTCCGGTGCCTGCGCCGCGGTGATGGCCTGGTTCGAGCACCTGGAGACCGCCCCCCTGCGCCGCCTGCAACTGGCGGCGGAACAGGGCGGGTGCCTGGGCATACTGTTTCGCCCCACAAGCGCCATCCGGCAGAGTTCGCCGGCCGCACTGCGC
>JAQYVO010000146.1 GCA_030145425.1 Chromatiales bacterium
GAGGACCGGAGATTGCTGTCGCTGGTGCTCGCGGGCCCGGTGATGCTCGATCAATCGCTCAGCGCCGACCCCTCGCTTGCCCATCGAATCGACGTCCGGGTCGAACTCGCTTCGTTCAATCCCGAAGCCGCTGCTGGTTATCTCGCGCATCGCGTAAATCAGGTAGGCGGAGACCCCGGCATCATCGATCGCGGAGCACTGGAAGCACTTCACGAACTGGGGCGTGGATACCCGGGTCTGATGAATACCCTTGCCGACAACGCTCTATTCGAGGCCTTCATCTGCGGCCGGAACCAGATGACTCGCGTCGATGTCGAGCGGGCCCACAGAGACCTCGGTTGGGCGACAGTAGCGCCGGACGCATCCGTGCCGACTCCACCGGAATTGCCGACGGTAACGCCGGAGGCGCCCGTGCCGAACCCACCGGAATTGCCCACGGTTGCCGCCGATCCTGTACTTCAACAAACCCTGGACGAACTCGATCCTGAATTGGCGGCAATGTTCGAGACCGCGCAGGCCGCTGGCGGATCGCCGCTACCGATCACGGGGCCGCCGAAGGTCGAAGAGGCCGAACCCGAAGATCTGCTGGTGGAACTCGTCGAAGACTGATCGGCGGTCGCCTCACAGTTACCCGATGGTCCGTCGCACGGCCGCCGCCACCCTTCCGTCGTGGCATCGCCGCCATGCTGCCACGGTTGCCTTGCTGGGGCTGCCGTGTCAGTCATGGGCCAGGCGCGAGTAGCTCAGTTGGTAGAGCATCAGCTTCCCAAGCTGAGGGTCGCCGGTTCGAGCCCGGTCTCGCGCTCCATTTGAATCAACCACTTACGCGGTTCTCCACACTTTTTAGTATACGGCTGGCGCCGGCTGAGCGCCGGTTAGCGCCGGCGCCAGCTTCGGGCAGGAACGAAAGGTCATATTCCTCGTCCTGGTAGGGCGTGGGCGTAGGTGTCGAGCGTTAGCGTCACGCTCCGGTGCGCAAGCGGTTCAAAAGCTGCGTAAACTAACCCTGAACCCGGACCAGTTAATGCAGGCAGATCAGCCGCGCAGCTACGCATCGCGCTCAGTGAGCTCAGCATGCTCGCTGAGCCACTGTGCTCTCGCTTCACTCACGAGTACGAAGAGCAGCATGGCGAATATGATCAGCGACTGCACCAATGATTGCTCATCTACCCAGTCTACCAACATGAACGCCAGCTGGGTCCCGATCGCCATTCCCAGTAAGGCTACGACATAGCTCGTGCGCCTGACACAGAAGGGAGCGAGCAAGATGAGAAAGCACGTGTAATAACCCGTCAACTCGAAAACGCCAAAGATGAGAAGAACACTGAGGGAGACGGCCTCCCAGTTCTCCATTCTGCGCACCACATAGCCGAGCAACACCAATATGCCGCATAAGAGTCCGCCCACCACGATCTTGCGCTCGTCCAGCAGAGTGCGGCGCATGTCCTTCCACTTTGCGAACGGATCCTCTGCGCCATCCCTGATTTGGCGCGCGGTGTAGCTGGGATCGTAGGAGACGAGGGTCTGCATTCCCATGTGGTTCGTAAGCGGAGTGGAGCGGTGTTTGACCGAGTTGGATATGAAGCCGGTGTAGGATTCCAAGCCGCCTGTGCTGATCATGCTCAAGGGCACGATCACCGCTACGGCCGCGAGCGCCCCCGCGATGATTCGGAATTGCGACGGATCGATGCGACGCTCACGGATCGCGTTCCAGAGGAATTTCAGCGCGACGCCGCCGACAAGGGCCGCCGGAAAGGCACGCAGCAGAATCGACCACACCAACGCGGCGCCCCCAAGCACGTTGTAGCCCTTCTTCATCATGCATAGACTGGCCGCAGCCATGAAGAGCCAGGGCACACGGCCGAAGCTCCCCCCGGTCCAGTAATAGGCCCAAGGATGCCCAACCCCCCATACGGTGATGGCCAGCGCCGCCGCCCGCAATCCGAACGCCCACACCATCATCAGGAAGATCCCGGCGTAGAGCATTGCGTCGATACGTGCCAGCCAACGGACCTCCGAGTAGATCCGCTCGCGATCTTGAACGAAGCGCCGCTGGATGGATGCGACCTGGGCGCCATTTCTACCGGCGAGATTGGCCGGGGAGTTGACAAATTCTGGGGGCGGAATGTGACGATCCCATCCCCAGTTCCCAATCTGCGAGCCAATCATGGTCCAGGCCGGCGATGCGTTGTAACCGTGGTCCTTGACGAAATCCTTGAACCAGCCTGCCCCCATCAAATCTCGGAACACGCGAACGTCCTGGCCAAAGGCCCGCCAGCGGGTGTCGCTGAAACTGCTGCGGCAGACTTTCTCGGCCTCGGCGGCAATCAAATCGGAGGGGCCAAGCCGGTTGTTGTTGAGATCCCGGTACTGGCGCCGCTTCACCTCCTCCTGCCTGCCGTCATCGAGTTCGGCAAGTAGCACACAGTGGTAGAACCAGCGGTAGTCGTTCTCGGCAAAGTACTTCGAGCCGACGTAGTAGTGCATGAAATCCCAGAGATGAACTTCCCGGATTCCATGGTGGGTCAGAAAATTGTTCCACGTCAGTCCACCCACCAACAGCATTGCGATCAGGACAGCACGCTCGAGCTTCTTCCTCAGCTTTTCGCCGCGTTTGCGACCGAGACGGTTGTGCTCTGCGGCCACGAAGCCCAGGCCCAGCGCGCCGAGCCCAAGGATGGTCACCCCGTACCAGAGTCCCGTGGTGAGTCCCAACGTCAGCGCGAGGGCAGCGAGCCCAGCGCTGGATGCCAGAAGCCAGCCAGCCCGCTGGCCTCCCTGCCGATCGATCGCGAGCCCGACAACAATCAGGAGAGCCAGGATCCCGATCGTGATCTTGTATACAGCCAGCCGATGCTCACGATTCTGCCACCACTGACTGAGGGACGATGCCTTCGCGGCACTCTGAGCGTTGGTCTCTGGCAAGTCGCCGACCCGGGCAATTGCGGGTGGCCACTGAGCCGGCCGCTGGCAAAATGCCTGGAGTTCGCCAATGCTGAAGAACCCATCGCCACGCGAATTCCCGATCCGAATGAATCGGCTAGGCGTATTGAGACTGCTGATCTCTCGAGTGCGCATCCCCGCCCCAGCCACTTCGGGGACGGTCCAGAGGTGGCGATAGTTCGCGCCATCCAGAGAGACGACAATATCGAGGGTATCGTTGTTGTCGGTCTGAATCGTCAAACCGTTCAGCATAACCGGCCGCTGCAGGTCGTAGACGAGAAAGCTGTTCTCGCTCTCGAGAAGCCCGGTGAAGCCAGTATTCCAGAACGCGCCCTCGTGAGGTTCTACCCCATCCGTGATCGCCTGCAATCTGCGGGCGCCGTCAAAAGATGCTGGCCTTGCGTTGGAGAGAAGGTTGCCAGCCGGGCAGGCGATCTCCTGCGCCGCCGCGCTCGTCGCGATCAGCACGAGAAGGCCCGTGAATAGGGCTCGTGTCAGCATCCGAATTGGTGTGTTCATAAGAATCATAGAGGTATGGCGTGGGCAGGTAATATTGGAGGTTCCCAAGTATACGAAACGGGGATGCCCAACATAAGGCAGACAGCGCCGAAACGGTGCCTTTGCAGGGGCGTTCACGCAGCGAGTATCGCTCGCACACGCCCCTGAGCCGGCGTCAGCAAGCAATCGCTTCACCTGTGCGGCTTTTATTGTGCTCATGGCTCGACAAAGTACGATGCGAGGCGTCGCAGCTTGGGCTCCCCATAGCGCCACTCCTCGAATTCACCTTAATTGTCCCATTGGTTTAGCCTGGACCGACCGACTCTCTTGCGAATCTTCACGCAAGATCTTCTCAGTAACCCTATCCCCCCCTGAGGCAGCCCACAGTTTACCGATCGTCGGCTTCGGAACTGTATTTACTATGATAAATTCAGAGGATCCGATAGCCTCAGCCGAAATAGCGCTGGTCTTCAGGCTCAGCCCGTGCGTGCATACGATGAATCCGATGACCGCTTCGAGCAGGCCCTCAGATGCGCACCACGGCATCATATCGGTCTTCATTTTGCGCGCGCCTGCGAACCACCCCGGAAGGGCCCTTTTGCCCCCAGTACCTCCCTGTCTGACGACGCCCGTACTTGGACGTTGCGTCAGAACGCAGCTTCTTTTGCCTATCCCCGCGGATAAGCAGATAACATAATGTCTCTTATCGGGCGCTGTGAAAACCCAGCTTGTTTTTCTATTCACCGCAAACAAGGATCTTGATCTTCATGAACAGCGTTAGGCGTTTTCTTCTATCGATTTCACTCGCGCTTAGCGGTCATCTTCTGGCTGTGTCCGCTGCCTTGGCGGAGACTAGCGTCGCAAGGCCTGAGACAATTATTTTGATCAGTCTAGATACGACGCGCGCAGACCACTTGAGCTGTTACGGTTATAAACATGAGACCACGCCGAATATCGATGCCCTGGCCAAGGAAAGCCTCTTCTTTGAAAATCCCTTCTCCCCCATCCCCCTGACCCTGCCTGCTCATAGCAGCCTGTTCACGGGGCTCCTCCCGCCGACTCATGGCGTACACAGCAACAGGGACACCGGTCTTGCTCCATCGGCTCTTAGCCTCGCTGAGATCTTGCAACAAGAGGGTTACGCGACCTATGGCATTGTCAGCACGGTTGTACTTCGAGCAGCTGTTGGACTCGATCAGGGTTTTGATCACTATGATGACGCCATTGTCAAAAGCCCGGACTACTTAGCTTCGGGCGTGCTCGAACCTGAGCGAAAGGGCGAGGAAACCACGGACCGTGCGCTTCAATGGCTGAGTGCGAATGCCGGAAAAAAGAAGTTCATGTTCATTCATTATTATGATGCCCATGACGAATTCACGCCGCCTGCACCCTTTGATACCAAATTCAAGCATCCCTACGATGGCGAGATTGCCTTTACTGACCATTGTGTGGGTCGGGTCATAGATCGACTGAAGGCTCTGAATCTTTATGATGATGCACTGATTGCTCTTGTCGGTGATCATGGCGAAATGCTGGGTGAGCACGGGGAGGACTATCATTCCTTCTTCATCTATCAAAATGCATTGCGCGTCCCCATGATGTTCAAGCTGCCGGGCGGGGGCTTGGCAAAGCGGGTCAGCGACCCAGCGTCTCTTGTCGATGTTGCGCCAACGCTGTTGTCCATGGCGGGACTGTCGTCGCCTAAGGCTATGCAAGGGCTCGATCTCTCTGCGTATCGGAAGCCCGATTTCTCTCGCCCCGACCGCGTCATTTACGGGGAGTCCATGAGGCCTACTAACTACAACAGCAGCAGCCTACTGGGTGTTGTGATAGGGCCCTGGCATTACATTCAAAGCACACGACCCGAACTCTATGATCGGCTAAAAGATCCCGCTGAAACCAACAACCTTATTCGCAAACACCCTAAACAGGCCAGCGCAATGAAAGAGCAGTTAAAAAACCTGCTGGTACAATCTAAAGCGAAGGGTACCGCCAGCTCCACGCAGCTTGACGACGCAACCTTGGAACAATTGAGGAGCCTGGGATATCTGGATACGAACGTGGTAGTCGACTACTCCTTTAAAAAGGGCGAGAAGGACGCCAAGGATATGATCGGCGTAGCCCAACAAGTCGATAAGGCTGACAAGCTCGCCAGGAGCGGGAACGACGAGCTGGCCTTAAAGATATGCACCGAGATTATCAAGGAACATCCCAGTATCGCAGAGGCGCATAAGATTATTGCTTCGGTTTACATACGACGCGGCGACCTGGGTAAAGCCGAGTCGACTTTAAAGCGCATGCAAGTTCTGTTTCCAGAAAACTGGGACATAATTTTGAAACTTGTCCAGGTCTACAAGCGCATCAACAAGAATTCTGACGCGCTGAATGCGCTCGAGTCGTTTATTGCTCTGCGGGATGATGTCGACGAGAGTTACAAAGAGCTGTTTAAACTCTATATGGAGGAGGTGAATCTCGAGAAGGCTTTGGCAACCTTGGATAAGCGGCGGGGCAAATTTCCTGACGATGTTCATACCTTGATTGCGAGGGGAAATATTCACCGACAGCGTAATGAGCTGCCCAAGGCACTGGCCACCTACCTTCGCGCGATGGCATTGGATCCTCGATCCGTTCCCGCCCTCACAAGTGTGGCGAAGGCCTATCTTGACATGGCGAATCTAGCGCAGGCCCTTTTGTATTATGAGCAGTTGCTAGTTCTGGATAAGAATCTTACCGACCATCATTTGATGGTGGCACGGATAAAGCTGGATGTGAGAGATCCCGAACTGCACGATCCACAGTCGGCCCTACGACATGCCAATATGGCTTTAGATGCCTGTAATTCTCTGCAGGAAGGTGCATGTGATATGCCGGCTGTCTTTGAAGTCCTGGCCATTGCTTGGGGGACCCTTGGGAACTTTGATGAAGCCAGGGGCGCCGCCGAAAAATCGATGGAACTCTACAGGGTGAAACTGCTCCCTGCGCAAGTCGACAAAATGAAGAACATGATTGAATATTTTGAAAAACAACAGTAGAGCCGCTTCCTCTTCATCTCATACTCCTGGCCTCTTCGGCCTCAAGGACTCTCATAGCACTGGAGCGGACTTCGGGGGAAGACCAATGGATATTCCTTTCAATTGAACCAGCTTTATGAGAGGATATTTGGGGATAGGGATTTTTAGCTGGATTTCAGCATAACGAGCGGGGTAGCAGGGTGCTTGGAGTCGCCAATGTCATGCGCGATTTGGCCGATCCGGGAATAGCCGGGCTGCCATGATACAAAGGCAGTCCGGTTTTTTTATTTTAATAATGAGGGAGATAAACACCAGGAGAGAGAGTTATGAAACATCAAACCAAATGTAACAGGATTAAAAGAACCATTTTCATGCTGGCTATAATCATACTGGGATCTCTCCTGTTATCTTCCACTGGTTTTACCCAGGATTTCTTCAGTGAAACAATAATTGGGCCCAGAGGCATTAAAATCATTGATCATTTTCCTCCCCGTGCTCAATCGAAAACATTTGGCCCGCTTTCTGGCCCGATTGCGGCCGCCTGTGATCCAAACTGCGAAGAGCCATTGTTCCCGTTTGAGGATACATTCACGCTGCACAGCAGGCCCGGCGCAACCAAAGTGATTTATCTTGATTTTGATGGGCACGATGGTGAGGAATATTACCCTCCCTGGAACAGGGAAGGATCCGACACCACTTTTTCAGACGACGAGCGCACCATCATACAGCTATCATGGTATGCTGCTGCTGAAGAGTTCCTGGCCTTTGATGTTGATGTAACCACAGAGTTTCCGGGTATTGAAGCACTGAGAAATACCGGCGGCGGTGATACGGAATGGGGTGCTCGCGTTATTATTAATCATTCCTCCTTAGATTCTTCGTGGGCTTATATCGGTTCGTTCAGTGACAGTGAAGATAGAGATACCTATGTCTATTCATATAATGACCCTTCAATATTTGAGACCTGGATCACGATTTCTACTACAATCGCTCATGAAGTAGGTCATACACTCTGGCTTTATCATGACGGAGGCCCGGGTGAGGAATATTATTCAGGTCACGGAAGCGGGCTTACTCACTGGACCCCTACCATGGGTTGGTCAGGTTATAATTTGAGCCAGTGGAGCATAGGTGACTACCCCAACTCCACCAACCAGGAAGATGATCTCCAGATCATTACCACGCAAAACGGTTTTGGATACCGTCCGGATGATCATGGTTCCACAACCGGTGCCGCAACTGCCGTTGATGTCTTTACATCGTTTGTAGCAGAAGGCAATATCGAACAAACCAACGATATCGATTATTTTGCATTTACCATGGCATTTGACGGCAATATCTCGTTGACCATAAAGCCGAACTTTCTTGAACCGAATTTAGATATTCTAGCAAAAATACATGATTCAGGCGGCGCGGTGCTTTATACCTCAAATCCACCAACTGCTCTCGATGCCGAGTTTGATGTATTTCTTACAGCCGGGAACTATTATTTATCAATTGACGGCACAGGATATGATGATCCTTACTCGGCTGGTTATTCTGATTATGGCAGCCTGGGTTACTATAGTATTGAATCAAACATAATCGGCTGCACTGAAGACGATACCCGTCCCACATCATGCGGAGTTGGCGAGTGTACAAGTTGTGCGGGAGAAGAAACATGTATCGCTAACTCATGGGTAGTGACAACAGCCTGTGATCCATACTGCAACGCAACCTCTGAGACCTGTAACAGTCTTGATGACAACTGTGACGGCACAACAGATGATGGCTTTGATACTCCAACTACCTGCGGAGTTGGTGCGTGTGCCGGTAATACAGGAGTAATACCCTGTGTCGGCGGCCCTGACACCTGTGATCCATTTGAAGGCGCAATAGTGGAGATATGCAGCAATTCTATAGATGATGACTGTGACGGCGCCACTGATGAACCTGAGTGTGTATTAATAAACGTTGTTTTGCCTGCCAACGGCGGAGTTCTTGAGAGCTTTACGTCAGAGTACGGCGGCAGCTACATTGCATTAGCTCTCACAAACGAAGCAACCAATGAAAGTGGATGGGCTAGCGATAATAATCCTGCTAGTCCCCAGGAGTTCGTGTACTCGTTCCTTGATGGCAATGATCTAACTCTTGTCGAGGCGGTGATACACGGCGGCCTGGGTGGATGGGAGAATTTATACAGTAAGGATGTTGAGGTGTGGACATCGGCAGATGGTACTAATTACACACTCGCGGGGAGCGATACGCTTGCAAATAGCGATAACGA
>JAQYVO010000248.1 GCA_030145425.1 Chromatiales bacterium
GGGCGGTGATGACCAGCAGCCACCAGCGATTGTAGGTGAGTTCGCCGGTGACGAAGGGACGGTTGCGCGTGCGCTTCATGCGGCCGTCCAGGTCACGCTCGTAATACTGATTGAAAGCCCCTGCGCTGCTGGCAGCCAGCAGCACTGCGATGGTCAGGACGACCGCCTGCCAGACAGGAACCGGCTGTCCAGGTGTGACAACCAGTGCGACCAGGGCCGTAATGGCCATGATAACGCCGATGCGCAGTTTGAACAGATTGGTAAGAAGCTTGACCATACTTTGCGTTTCACTCACGCGGTGGCGTTATCACTTGGTTCCAGGGCCGCCACGCTAAAAATAGTGTTGTCAGATACCCCGGAGATGGCTTCCGGTTGCCTGGCGGCGGGCGGGGAACCCCCGCCCGCCGCCAACAGTGGAAAGCCTAGCTCAGTGGCCAGACCGAAGCCAGATATTTCCAGTTGATGAAGTAGTACACCACGAAGGAAACCAGCAGCAGCAAGGCCAGGACAAAGGTCCCTGGGGCTTCGAAGCTGGTCGTATCATGGTGCTCCAGCGGTGGTGCCATGGGCAGGATTTCCGGTTTGGTGCTGCTGTAGCAGGAAGCCGCCAGCGGTACGCCGAAGCTCTGCAGCAGTCCGGCCGAAGGCTCCAGCTTCTTACCGAACAACAGCGAACCCACGGTAACCAGCAGGAAGGCAGCTCCGCCGAGTACACCGATCACACCACCGAACGCGCCGATACCCATCATGGTGTAGGCGATGCCGGGATAGTCGAAGCCCAGAGCGGCCCCGGTGAAATCCATGTCCCAGTGGCGCCGTGAGACACCCATGGTACCGGCACCCAGCATGAACAGGATCAGGATGCTCATGCCGCCACCGAACAGGTACGGCTGGATCTTGGCCAGTCCCGGAAGGATCATCTGGCGACGGAACAGGACCGGGATCAGGAAGTAGGTTATCGCCATGAATGCCAGGGTGGTACCGGTCACGACCGTTGCATGGAAGTGGGCCGGCACATAGATGGTGTTGTGGATGATCAGGTTGATCTGCTCGGTCCCCATCACCACACCGGTGATACCGCCGATGAAGCCGAAGGTTATCAGGGAGATGAACATGCCGGAGAATACCGGGTTGTCCCAGGGGGCCTTGCGCAGCCACTCGAACATGCCGTTGGTCAGGCCCTTTGCCCGCTGTGCCACCTCAATGGAACCGGGTACGGTCAGACCGTGGATCATGCTGGCCAGCACCGCCAGGTACATGGCATAACTGGTGTTGAACACCTTCCATTCAGAACTCACGCCCGGGTCCACGAGGATGTGGTGGGCGCTGGCCAGTTGCAGGAAAAAGATGTAGAGCAGAAAAGCGGCGCGGCTGACCTTTTCCGACATGGGTCTGGCACCGAACACCAGGCCGGCGATGAGGTACCAGATGGACACGTGGGCTGCGACGTTGATCTGCTGTGAGGAGTGCCCCAGGCCCCACCAGATGATGCGGTACATCTCGGCATCGATGTGGCTGATATAGCCGATGGACCATAGGAAGGTGGGTACCAGGATGATGGCGCCGGAGGCAATGGTGAAAACGGCAATGATAGCGGCCGTTATCGCGCCGAAGGTCACCAGGGGGACTGAGCCTTCGTAGGTTTTTTCGTCCTTGGCAACCACCAGGGTACCGAAGAACACGAAGCAGCCGATCAGGGCGCCTACCGCGAACAGGATCAGCCCCAGGTAAAAATGGGGTGCCGCCTGCATCGGTACATAGGATGTCATCATGACGCTGGATCCGCCCTGGAAGATGGCCACGTTGGTCATCACCGAGCCCACCATCATCAGGGCAAACTGGACCCACCCCCAGTATGGCGTGGCCAGCCTGCAGCGCAGCAGCACCGATGATGCCACGTAGAGCACCGCCATTTCGAAGAAAATGATCCAGAAGATCAGGGCATCGATGCCGTGGGCGGTGAGAGCCATGTAGAACTGATCAGCCGGAAGCAGGTGAATGGCCTGCCAGCGGGTCAGGGTCACCAAAAGGGCGAGGATACCCGCGACGAGCAGGAATACAGCTCCCACTACGGCGTTGGCCTTGATCAGGCTTTCCGCTGATTTGTGAAAATAGAGCCCGGTATCGGGACAGGTTCGAAACTGTGCCATTGTCGATTACTCCTTCACGTAGAGCTTGCCCACCATCGTGTGGTGGCCAATACCGCAGTATTCGTTACAGACGATTCCGTATTCACCCGCCTGGTCCGGGGTCACGGTTATGACCATCTCATATCCAGGGACTACCTGGATATTGATGTTGATCGGCTGCAGGGAAAAGCCGTGCTGCCAGTCCATCGAGGAGAGATGCAGCCTGTAGGTCTTGTCTTTTTCCAGATCGAGGATCGGGTACCACTGCCAGAGGCGTCCGAGCAGGTAGACGTCGCTGCCCGCGGGTGGCTTCACGATGGGGATTCCAGCCTCTTCACCCACCTTGTACTGATCGATCATCGCCTGAACCTTGGCGCCGAATTTGGCCGGCGTGGTTTGATAGGCTTCGTTGGAGAGGTTTTGTTTTCCATAAATATGCCAATAGGGCATCATGAAAAATAGGATGAGGCACCAGACCAGGGCGATGGCGATCCAGATGATCTCCTGGCGGCCGACCGGTACCTTCCACCAGATCCGGTCTGCAGGTGGCATAAAAGATGTCATAGCTTGAGTCCCCCCTTCGGGTTCATGTTATTGATAGTTATCAATGCCCGCGTGTAGCGCGTCATGTTTAAATCTTCCCGTTGCTCAAGGCGCTACAGGGATGGTTACGATTTCCATGATGCCCCACATGAGGTAGAAAACCGTGGGCATGGCGACACCGATGAAGAGGAGCAGAAACGGGTTGTCGAGCAACGACTGCATTGCTGGAATCCGTTCTTTCTTTTCGTCTGGTTGGTTCGTTGTCTCGTTCATTCGGGAACCTCTGTTATTGCTTTGAAGTTGGTTTGTTTAGCAGATTCGAATCAAATTAGTCATTTCTACCGCTTTACCAGCGCGGACCGCCCCGTTTGACTAAATTCCCCTTCTCTCCCGCTATCGGTTAGAGCGTATTCCTATCCACCCGTCCCCTGGGTCACAGCGAATCCCGGGATCCTCACTCCTGAACAAGGTCGATACTTTTGAACTATAGGCACCGCTGAAATACGAGCTTTGATTTAGGTCAATTCGGGTGCATAAATTATGTCAATTGACCCAATCGAATGAGTGCTGTGCCATGATCAAAGGGCGCCTCTTGAATGGGACAGGCAGATCAGCTGTTCCGAAAGGTGTCAACCTGGCCGGGAGGCAGTCACCGATAACCGAAGTCGGAATAAGAATTATTTGTGAATGTATACCCAGCCGCCCACTGGCTCCGTCGTACCGCCGTAGATCTCATCCGGGTATTTCCCGGTCGGCCAATAGATGAACAATTCCCTTTCCGTCAGCCCCTTCGGGCAGATGATGCGCAGTTCCCAGGGGGTGTCGCGAAGGATTCGAGATCCCTCCGGTGGGCCGAGTATTTTCTCGAGGTTGGATCGGGGCATTCTCATCAGATTGGCATAATCGGGAAGTTGAAGTGCCATCTGCATACGGTTCGAACCGTTTTTCCATTGTTCGGGGTCGAATTCCAGTTTCCCTGCGTTCTTGGGCATGCGTTCGAATCTGGCATCGATAACGGCACCATCCGGGCTCAGCGTGATCAACAGGATGGCATGTCCGGGATCACCGTCGACCGAGGACTGGAGCCTGGAGACCGGCTTGCCCGAATGGGGGCCCAGGTCATACCAGACGACGGAGATGATTCCCTGACCGAAATTCAGGTACTTGAACCGGCCGCACTCAGAAATCCCGGGCTCGGGTATCCATCGAATATGATCCGGTATCAGGGCCTCCAGGTTTTCCGGCGGTTTCCCCTTGAACTGCACATACTGGCCAATCGCATCAATGACGAGCTGCGCTTCTTCGGCTGCCGTCTGCAAACGTGTTTTGCGATCGATCCATGACTCCTGACTGTCGTAACCGGACCAGAACAAAAACAGGATACCGGCAATTGCGGCTGCCAGCGCCAACTTGCCGATCATGGGATGGGTGAGCTTCATGACACTAGTACCCTAATACCGGGCTTGCACCGGCCCAGACGAGTGAATAGTATCTCCCAACTTGGGGATTTCACAAACACTGGTATTCCGCCAACGTGATATTGACGGGGTACTGGATTCTCGCCGGGGGCGAAGTGTCAGATACAAATTCTCGGATATCGGTTGCCGTCTGGTTATTGATCTGCTGCGCCGCGGTCTATGCCATGGTGGTGCTCGGCGGAGTGACCCGGCTGACGGGCTCCGGGCTCTCGATGGTCAAGTGGGATCCTGTTTTCGGTATCCTGCCGCCTGTGAGCCTGGCTGAATGGCAGCAGGTGTTCGAACTTTACCAGCTGTCTCCGGAGTTCAAACTGAAAAACTCCCATATGGATCTGGAGAGTTTCAAGGGCATCTTCTGGCTCGAGTACATTCATCGCGTGCTGGGGCGCCTGATCGGCATCATATTTTTCGTTCCCCTGGTTTACTTTGTTCTGAGGAAACGGGTGGACCGGCGAATGGTACCGAAGCTGGTCGCCATGTTTGTCCTGGGAGGACTGCAGGGTCTGCTGGGCTGGTACATGGTCAAGAGCGGACTGGTTCGCGATCCCCATGTCAGCCAGTACCGGTTGACGGCGCATCTGGGCCTGGCATTCCTGATCTATGCCTACATGTTCTGGGTTGCCCTGGACCTGCTTTATCCCCGGAAGGCCGGGGCGGTTGCCCCCGGAACCCCCGGGCTGCGGCGTTTTTCCCATCTGATTACCGTGTTGACCTTCGTCACGGTGCTTTCCGGGGGCTTTGTTGCCGGCCTCAAGGCGGGGCTGGCCTATAACACCTTTCCCACGATGAACGGGCAGTGGGTGCCCGATGGATTGTTGAACCTGGAGCCGCACTGGCGCAATTTCTTCGAAAACGTCACCACCGTGCAGTTCGACCACAGGATGCTGGCGATTCTGCTGTTCGTGCTCATCCCCTTGTTCTGGTACAGGGGAAGACGGGCCGGGGTATCCAGACAGGTACATTTTGGGCTCAACATCCTGCTGGCCTTGCTCCTGGTGCAGGTCGCGCTGGGCATCTCGACGCTGTTGTTGTATGTGCCCGTTTCCCTGGCCGCTACCCACCAGGGAGGCTCCGTGGCCGTATTTACGGCCGCGCTTTACCTGAGCCATCGGCTGGCCCGCGGGGAAGCCGGTGGCGGCCGTTCTCCAGATCGTTTAGTCTCTGGGTGACGATCAGCTTCAGCCACGCGGTATAGCTGTCCGGGTCTGTTTCCGTGAACTGCTTCAGTTGCGGCAACTCAATCCATCGCCAGTCCCGGGCCTCCGCCGGATTCGGCTGGGGCTGTCCGTTGTAGGTGCCCATGAACACATGGTCGAACTCGTGCTCTGTCAGTCCCGCGCCGACCTCCGCCCGGTAATGGAAACTGAAGATCTCCCGCAGGGGGCAGTCGAATCCCATCTCATGTTGGAGTCTCGTGTGTGCGGCATCGGGCAGGGATTCACCGGTCAAAGGGTGGCTGCAGCAGCTATTGGACCAGAGGTCGGCGGAGTGATACTTGTGGGATGACCTTCGCTGCAGCATCAGCTCGAATCTGTCATTGAACACGAATATGGAAAAGGCACGGTGCAGCAGACCTCGCTTGTGGGCCTGGAGCTTTTCCATGCTGCCTGTTACACGATCCTGGTCATCGACCAGGATGACTTCATCAATCATCTATGCTCCGCCGCTCGACCTGAATTGATCAGCGGTTCCCTGTCGGATCATGCGTTTTTTCCAGTGCAGTTGTCAAAGAATGCCATCCCATTGTGCCGGCGTGGTTCGACCGGACACCAAGTGTTAGGATCTACACTGTTTCACCAAAACCCACCGGCAGCAGTTTTGTTCCCGGCCATCACCCATCCAGAGGTATTTGCAGGATGTTTGCAGAACGGATCAAGCCCTATCGAACGGCATTGCTATTTTTAACGGCCATGGTAGTGCTGGTGGTGGGCTATACCTACAGGCTGGATTCCCGGAAGAGCATCCCCGCCGAGTTGGAGGGTGTGATGAGGCCCGACGCAAGAGCCTTGGAGTCCCTGGCGCTCAAAGACCAGAACAACCGGGCCTTTCACCGCGAGGACTTTGCGGGAAAATGGAGTTTTGTCTTTTTCGGCTACACCTATTGCCCCGATATCTGCCCCATGACCCTCGCGACCCTGGTGGGAGTGAACAATCAGTTGCAAAGTCAGGCGGATCGGGCAGCAGACTACCGGGTTATCTTCGTCTCAGTGGATCCCGAGCGCGACACGCCGGAGGTGTTGGTGCGCTACCTGGAGTATTTCGACAAACAGTTTATCGGCCTGACCGGGAGCAAGGAGCAGATTGATGCGGTTACACGCCAGTTCGGTGCGGGCTATATCAAGGAGCCGGAGCGTACGCCCGGTGAATACCTGATCAGCCATACCAGCTCAATTTTCCTGATCGATCCGGAAGCAAGATTGACCGCCTCGTTTTCACCACCCCACGATCCGGCCACCATTGCCAGGCAGTTCAGGAAAATTCAAGACCTATACCGGTAGGCGGTAGGTTTGTAGCCTGTTTTTCTAATGGTGTGAATGGTCCATCTCACCCTGCGGCATCTCCATGCCGCTGCGCACCAGGGCTTCAAAGGGCAATCGGTCTCCGTTGCCGAGGATCAGGGTCATTTCGACACGATCACCCTTTTCTATTGACTCTTTGCGCCCCAGCAGCATGAAATGATAGCCCCCAGGTGAAAAGGCGATGCTGCCGCGGGGTGCCAGGTCGATACGGTGCTGCCGCAGCATCCTTGCCAGTCCTTCCTCGATGACCGTGTTGTGGATCTCTATGCGTTCAAAAAGGGGGCTCTCCGCTCCGACAACTGAAAGTCCTTTATCGCTGTTGTTTTCGATGGTCATGTAGGCGGCGAGTACCTTGACCACGGGAGGTGCCGCCCGTATCCAGGGGTCTTTGACTTCCAGTGCCCCTTCGTCGGCCCACAGCTGCTGTGAGAGCATTACACAAAGAAAGCCCGCCAGCATCGTTGCGGAAAGTTTCATCAATCGTTACTCCGGAAAAAATAACATGCGAGGGGGATGGACGGTTTGCTCACCCCCCTGCGTCGGATCCGCGCTGTAGGGCCGAATTCATTCGGCCGAGTGCGAATAAATTCGCACCTACGTAGCACAGACTCTATATCTTGTACCAGGCAAACCGCCCATCCCCTTTATGCAAAATTGACCTGGACCAGGAATACGTACTACTGATTTGGCCGCTGCTCACTGGAATTCATGGGCCAGGAACAGTTCCCTGATCTCCCCGACAGCCTTTTCATCGGGGGGATAAAATGTTGCTGCGAAGATGATCGTCCCGTTCCTGGCCTGTCCACTGAACTTGGGGTTTTCCATCGAGTCGTTCAGATTTTTGATGGCACTGGCTTCGTCTCTGCACTTGAAAAATAAGAGGACACGGGTGCTGGTGTAGGCGGAAATTACATAAGTGGCCACGTATTCCCAGTCCTCGTTTTTGGGAAACGTGATCTCCACGGTACCCTTGACACCGTTTTGTTTGAGCACGTCGATGAAGGAACCTATCGTCGTGCTCTTGTAGGCATTATCCTCGCCGCAGCCCAGCAGCAGGACCAGGGGCAGCAGAATAATCAGCAGACTCTTTTTAACCAAAATTCAATCTCCAGGCTGTCTGTTAGTTCGCGTCCGGTTCCGGAGATGGGGTTCCTGTCACGGGCGTGGGGGCATCAATGGATTGGAATTTTCCCGTGTCCGGATAATAGGCATAGTTGGTTCCGCTGGGTGCGGCGTATGCATTGTTACCGGTCTTGGACCAGCCGGCCACGGCGATGCCTCCTTCCAGGACATGGGAAAAAAACGGGTTTCGTATGCCCGTGTCTCCTATTTTCGCCTGGTCGAGGGACTTGGGATATAAAGGGTTTCTGCCGATGTCCCGGGACTCTTCGGCATAGTTGGCAAGGCTCTGCTTAATCGCCACGACGACACCGGGCTCCATCGAGTCTTCCGTCATCTCGGATAGATCCAGATACTTGGTGATGGCGAGTATACTCACCAGGGCGGCAAGCGTGGCCATGAAGGCGATCTCGATGCGGCTGTATCCGGAGTGCGAGTGAATCAATCTTTTCACCTGTATTAGTTTCCAGCGATTTTGTCCCGCGAAGCGATGACTCTTTATCAGTTCGCGCTTCACGTGTATTTTGTCGGGACGATCCTATTGTACAGTGCAATCGCCCATGGTCAGACACATAATATTCTTGTTGTGTATTTTAACATTTACGGTATCCGCCGGTGAGATATCCAGGCCACCCGATTCACTGGCCAAATGGTACAAGCCCGGCAATAAACGTCAGGTCTGGCTGCACAATATGTTCAAGCTGCGCCGCGAGATGCAGGCGGTCACCGAATATCTGGCCATGGAGGACCAGCCCAGGCTGGAAAAATGGGCAGGGCGCCTGGAGGAACACTATCTCGAGATAGGCAATATGGTGCCCGAGTGGCAGGATGAACTGGAGGCGCCCGTCGCCCGGGAACTGGCCGAAGCCGCGGCTGCCGGTGATTACGAGCGGACGGCCAGGGCTGTGCGCAAGATCGGATTGAGCTGCAGATCCTGTCATCGTGACTATCGGGCGGTGGCGGCGGCGATTTATCGGGCGCCTGATTTCGGCAAGGTCACGGTGGAGGATTCCGAGACCCTGGAAATGGAATCAATGGAAGATGTCATGAACCGCCTTTCGCTTCTGGTCAATCGGATAAAGATCGCCAGCGAGGACGACAGAATGCCGGCTGCCGCCGATGCCCTGACCCAACTGGGACAGCGGCTTAACGACCTGGGAGCCAGTTGCGACAAATGTCACTCGGACGATATACCCAGAGAGCGCATTCTGGGCAGCGCCACCCGGTCCTCCATGGAACACATCAGACAGGGAATAGATCGGAATGACAAGAAATTCATAGGGCGCAATCTTGGTGAGCTGGCAGTGCAGGCCTGTGCCCGGTGTCACGGGGTTCACCGAACCCTGTCCGACCTGAAAAAGGTGATGCTGGATTAGCCGCCCCAGGCCCCGGCAGTCTCCGGGTATCTTCCCCAGAGTCCGCGGTTTTCCCTTTTCGCCGTCACCTCTGCCGCCTTCAAGCCATCCTTCAATGACTCGGGCAAGGGGTATCGCCCGAGCACGACGGCGTAGCCGTCCTCCACCATGGCCTGGTTGAGGGAGCGGGATTCCGCACCGAAGGCGATGACGATAAAGCGGCCATACTTGTCTCTGCGTAACTTACCATCGTCAATGCGGATATAGTCTCCAGGCTTCACCAGTTGCTGGAGATGGGCCGCGGCGGCGTTGCCGATTTCCAGCAACTGTTTTTCCACAAGTCCAGTGCGCTGGACGTCCCGAACAAGCTTGGGATTGTCTGTGTTCTCCGGTGCGTCTATGCCCAGCAACTGGACGCGTTCGGGCTGACCGTTCATTTCCACCACCAGGGTGTCGCCGTCTTCAATCGCCTTTACCTGGTATCGGGTTTCTGCGGCGTTGGAGTGTCCAATGCCGGTCATAAGGGTTGTGAGTAGTAGAAGCAGGATTCGTGTGTTCATGGCTTTTGCTGGATGAAGAAAGAAATATTGAACCGCAGAGACGTAAACATGCAGATTTTTTTGTTGCCTCAGACTGTGGCTATTCCCCTGATCAAGTGGGTAGATTACCGTTGTAGGGCCGAATTCATTCGGCCAATAGCCGGTTGATTTAAACCAAGCATCGGTCGAATGAATTCGACCCTACAGTTTTACCGAAAGATGGAATACATTTTAACTGCGTCCTGCAGCCGGACATGGGGCTACGTCTACCCAAACCGGCCGCTCAGTGACTGGTCCCCGCAGACCGGGTTAGTTTGTTGTGCACGTTGTACTTGCCGGAGGGCTTCTTCATCGGCAGGCGTTTTACCTCTTTCAGGGTCTTTGCGTCATAGATGACCAGGGCACCGTCCATATCCCAGATGCTCACCAGGGCGTAGTCTCCGTTCTTGGTGAACTCCACATGGGCAGAGGTCTTTCCGGGCGCGGGGCGAAGGGTCTTGACGATTTCCAGGGTTTGCTTGTCAATAACATGCATAAGGTCGCGGTTGGGGCCGAAAAACACATCGACCCAGGCATAAGGGCTGTTCTCGTGACTGCGCATGAAAAAGCCGGGGCCTTGGGTCGGGATGCGCTTGATGACTTCCCAGGTTTGTGTATCGACGACGGTCACCTCCGGCTTACGGATATTGGGCGTGGCCAGTACCGTGCGGCCCTGGTGCTTCCAGGTGATGGCCGAGCTGAGATGGGGCATGCCCGGCAGGTTCACCCGGGCAACGGAACGCTTCAGATCCAGGTCTACCACCTGGCCCGTGACCGTGCCCGATTCGTCCGACAGTCCCCGTGAGGTGCCTATGACCTGGTCGTACGCCTGTGTCAGGAAAAAGTCGTCCAGGTAACCCTTGACCTCGATGCGGCGCACCGGGAATGGCTCCTCTTTGTGTGCGTCCCCCGAATCCTTCCGGTAGTCGTGGACCCAGCCGGAAAACCCAACCGGCGGTTCGTCGGCATAGTTGATCTCCCACACCTCCGGTATATCCTTCAGGGCCGCAACGAAGCTTTCCCTGGGATCAGCCGTATAGACTGCACTCACCCTCGAGCTGACCCCATTAAGTCCTGTTGCATGGATGACTTTCAGGGGTGAAAGATCGGAGGCGTCCAGGACCACCAGGGTATGGGGCAGGTAATTGGCCACGATGACATATCGGCCGTCGTGGGAGACCGCCAGGTTGCGGGTGTTGATGCCCGCCCGGATCTCGGCGGTGTACTTCAGATTGAAGACATCGAACTTGCTGATCCAACCGTCCCGTGAAGCGAAATAGATGTAGCGGCCCTTGTCCGCCCATTTGGGTCCGCCATGCAGGGCGAATCGGGTCGGCAGCCTGTGGATGGGCTCGAAGCTGTCGCCGTTGAGCAGGGTGGCGTGGTGATCCCCCAGTTCCACCACCATGAACAGGTTGTCGATGTCCGCATCGAACAGCGGCTTGTCGGGCAACTCCCCGGTTTTGTGATGGATCAGCTGACTTGCCCTGATCTCCTGCATACCCCATTCAGGGACACTATCAAGAGGTGTGTAAACCAGCTCTACCAGTGCCTCAATCTGTTTCTTGCTCAACAGATCCTTGAAAGGTGGCATCTGGACCGCAGGTCGGCTGTTCTGTATAACCCGGAACGCCTCCTTCTTGCGCAGCCGTCTGAGATTCTCCGGCAACAGGGCCGGTCCTATGGCGCCCAGGCGCTCTGCACCGTGACACTCCGCGCAGAATTGCTTGTAAAGGGGTTCGGCATCGATGGTGTCGGCGGGTAATGGGCCAGCAAAAAATAACATCGACAAAAGGGCGCCGAGGATCGGCAGATGATTCGCGGAGGATAAGGTACGAACGGCGGTCATTGGATCGGGATCAGGAAACGGATGTGGGAAGATCATCCGGCAGACCCTGTTCCAGTTCAATGCCGATCTCCTCATTCGACAGATAGCATGCGGGGTCTTCGGACCAGGGGTCACCCGTGAGCTGCATGGCACGGACCCGGGTGTTGCCGCCGCAGATGTCGAAATGCGCACACTGGCCGCAGCGTCCGCCAACCTTGCGGGGCTGTGCCTTGAGACCGGCCATGATGGGGTCTGAGGTGTCCTGCCATATCTCCGAGAAAGGCCGTTCCTTCACATTGCCCAGGTCGTAGTTCCACCACATGGTGTCCGGGTGCACATTACCCTGGTTGTCGATGTTGGATATGTTCACGCCGGAACTGTTGCCGCCCCACTGAACCAGACGGGCGCGCATATCTTCGGCATGTTCCGGAAAATGCTTCTCCACCCAGTGCAGCATGTATACGCCGTCGGCATCGTTGTTTCCTGTAACGAACTCGGTTCCGCGGCCGCTGCGTGCATCCGCCAGGGCGCGTTCGAACAGCAGGTCCATCGCCCACCGGGTGGTATTGAGGAATACATCGTCCTTGCGGTTCTTGTTGCCGCGCCCCGCATAATTGAGGTGAGAGAAGTAGAACTTGTCGATGCGTTCATCGTCCATGAGATCCAGCAGCTGGGGCAGTTCATGGGCATTGTCGCGGGTCATGGTAAAGCGCAGGCCCACCTTGATACCGCGGTCGCGGCAAAGGCGAAGCCCTCGCATGGAGGCGTCGAAGGCGCCCTCCTTGCGGCGAAACCGGTCATGGGTCCCGGCGATGCCGTCGATGCTGATGCCCAGGTAGTCGAAGCCCACGGACGTGATCTTTTCGATATTTGAGTCGTCGATCAGGGTGCCATTGGTGGACAGGGCCGTGTAGAAGCCCATGGCCTTGGCACGCTCGGCGACCTCGAATATGTCCGTGCGCAGCAGGGGTTCACCGCCGGACAGGATGAGCACGGGTACACGAAAACCCTTGAGGTCGTCCATTACCCCGAATACCTGTTCGGTACTCAGTTCGTTGGGAAAGTCGGTGTCCGCCGAGATCGAATAGCAGTGTTTGCAGGTGAGGTTGCAGCGACGGATCAGGTTCCAGATCACCACCGGACCAGGCGGATTACGCTTCGGCCCCAGGGGCTGGGGATCCAGGATATGCTGCATGAATTGAGAGATTCTAAACATGGGTGCAGCCTGGTTGATTATCAGTCTTTGCCCGGGATCCTGAGACCGGTCTTTTTCAGGATCCGGGTGCTGAATAGCACCTCGTGGGCCCGGTTGTCGTCTCCAAGCATATCAGCGATTGCCTTCACTTTTTCCATAACTTCCGAGCGGTCTTTTCCATGTACCATGGCAAACAGGTTATAGCGCCAATCCGGCAGATGCCTCGGACGCCGGTAGGCATGGCTGACGAAGTCCAGATCGCCAATGACCCGGCCATGTGTCCGCACTTTTTCATCCGGCACGTCCCACACGCTCATCCCGTTGCCCCGAAAACCCAGGGTGTAATGATTGGGCACTGCACCGATGCGTCTTATGACCCCGGCATCCAACATTGTCTGCAGGCGTTTCATGACCTCCCGTGCCGTCGATTCCACCTCGGCGGCAATCTGCCGGTAGGGTTCTGGCACCAGGGGCAGCCCGCCCTGGGTCGCAACGACAATGCGCCGGTCCAGTTCATCGAGTTGGATGGGCTCCGGCTTGCGCAAAGGTTCTTTCATACCTCGAACTTCAATCCCACGAAAAACTCTTCCTGCTTGGGCATATCATAGACCGGGTAGCCCGTGGTCCGTGCGATCTCGCCCAGTACCTCTCCCATGCGCTTCGGTGTCTCGGTGGCCAGAACGAACCACATGTTCAGGCGATGGTCCCGGGCATAGTTGTGGGCCACCTCCGGAAATCGGTTGACCTGTTCGGCGACCCGCTCGAATTCCCCGTCAGGGATGCTCATGGCGCAGAGACTCAGACCCCCGCCCATACGCTCTGCATGATACATGGGCCCGAAACGGGACAGCTGCTTGGCGCCGAGCATGGCATCAATGCGGCCGATCAGGTCGTCTTCGGTTATTTCCAGTTGTTTGGCCACCGTCAGATAGGGCCGATCGCAGATGGGAAAACCTTCCTGGAGCCGGTTTATGATGGCCCGGTCAACGGCATCCATTGGCAGATTCAAAGATACCTGGCGCCACGCTGCTTGAAGCGCCGGCCGCTGAACAATACCTTGTGGGGGATATCCGCCAAGTCCTCCGACTCGACAATGGCATCGATGATCTGCAGTACCCGCTCCCGCTTCTGTCCATGGATCATGCAGAACAGGTTGTAGGGCCAATCGGGCAGACGCCGTGGCCGCTGATAACACAGGGTGACGTAGTCCTGGCTGCCGAGCAGTTCGCCGATCTCGTCCAGGCGCTCATCGGGCACATCCCAGACCACCATAGCGTTGGCGGTGTAGCCAAGTTCGTGGTGGCGCACCACGATCCCCATGCGCTTGATGACGCCGCCGGCCTGCAGGCTGCCGATGCGTTGAATGACCTTCTGTTCGCTCAGGCCGACCCGTTCACCGATTTCCGCATAAGGGTGGCTTGCCAGGGGCAGCCCACTCTGGATCTCGGCGATCAGTTCCTTGTCCTGTTTACTCAGCACCAAAGCGGGAACCCCAGGTCGATGTGGTAGGGTTTTTCCATGGGCAGATTAAGCACGGGAAAACCGGTTTTCTCTTCCATATCAGCCAACACGGCATCCAGATGCGCCTGGTCCGGCGCTGTTACCACGAACCAGAGGTTGAATCTGTTCTCGCGTTCGTAGTTGTGGTTGACTTCGGAGTAGCGGTTGATGACATGCGCCACGGCTTCCAGCCGGTCTTCGGGGATGGCCATGGCCGCCAGGGTGCTGGCGCCGATTCGCTGGGGTTTGATCACCGGACCCACGCGGCTGATCACCCCCTGTTTCTGCAGCCGCTCCAGGATCTGCAGGACCAGTGCCTCGCTGGTTCCCAGGGAATTGGCCATGTCGGCAAAGGGAGTAGGGGAGAGCGGCAGCCCTTTCTGGAATTCATTGAGCAGTCTTTTCTCCAGATCGTTCAAACGTATCTCCGGCTTGGTTTCCCTGATATCGGGATTCTGCCCTAATTTGTGTGCGGGGGTCGACATGCAGCTAGGGCCTAGGCCCTATAACCCCGTCCGGTGGGCGCGGGAGGTGAAAAAGATGCCGCTGGGCTTTTCCGCGGGCAGGCTATGAGTTTGCTCCAGGGTCTGAGTGTCGTAAACCTGTATCTCGTCTTTGTCCCGAATGGAGATCCAGACCTCTTCTCCGCGCGGGGTGAATTCCATGTGCAACGCGCCCTTGCCCGGTTTGAAGGTCTTCACGATCTGCAAACTCTCGGTGTCGATGACCTGAATGGTATCGTTGTCCGGGAACGCGTAGTTTATCCATATCTGGCGTCCGTCCGGCCTTGCCATGACGAACACCGGTTGTCCGTGAACCGGTATCCGGGCAACCTGGCTCCAGTTGCTCATGTCGACCACCAGTACCTCGTGACGACCCACCGCCGGCAGAAAGGCCCGGTGTCCCGCAATCGCCCAGCCTTCCAGGTGGGGCATCTTGTAGACGGGCAGTTTTTCTTCCCCCTTTCCGTAGTTTTCCAGGATCAGACGCGGCCCCTTCTCGGGATACCAGAGATCCAGCAGGGACAAACCGTCCTGGCCGAACAGACCGGTGATGTAATAACGGCCGTCCGGTGTGATCAGCGCGTCGTAGGGAAGCCGGCCGATGTCTGTAAAACGCCGGATCACGGGTGCCTTTGGATCCTGCATGTCGATGATCCAGCTCTCCCCGGTATCGTAAAGGCTGACCGCAAAGCGCTGGCCCGGTGCATCCACAAGCCCCACCGTCTTGGAAAGTTTTTCTCCAGTCTCCAGCGGGGTCGCGGGAATATCCGCAACCGGCGAGAGGTCTTCTGCAGAAAAGATCTTGACGCCCCCGGGTTCATAGTTGGAGACGGCCACCAGGCTGCCGTCCTGGGAGATGGCTCCCCCAATGCTGTTGCCGCCCTGTACAAGGCGCTTGACGATGGTGCCGCACAGAATGTCCACCTTGCTGAGTCCGCCGTCACGCCCGAACAGAAAGGCATAGCGCCCGTCCCGGGAATACACCGCGGAAGCGTGGGAGAGATCCCCCAGCCCCTCAACGCGGAATAAAACCTCATGACGGCTGGTGTCCAGCACCTTTATGCTGCCGGATGCCCGTTCTATGACGATACCCAGATCGCCGGTGCCTCGGGTCAGGCACTCCGCAGTGGCCGTCAGGGGTGACAGAAACATCAATATGACGAGCAGGGTACGCATCATGGCTGGATGCCCTTCTTCAGTTGTCCGGCCAGCCAAAGCGCCTCCGGCTCTGTAATAAAGGGTCCCCACGGAGGCATGGGGGTACCGGATCTGCCATACAGGATCGTCATGGCCAGGGTTTCGGTGCTCCAGTGACGGAACCGCTCGGGTTTGAGCGCGGGCCCGAGTCCTCCCTCGAGCCGCATACCGTGACAGGAGCCGCAATCGTGTCTGAGCAGGTAGATGAGTTCAGCTTGTCGCTCGGGGGTAATATCAGCAATTGCGAGACCCGAGACAATGATCGTAAACGCAATCAGAAGTAAATTCGGCAGGGATCGTTTCAATCGCATCAGAGGAGTATCGACATCATTCGGTTGGCCAGCAGGTTACGTAGGATGCGGTTCGTTTCACTCACCACATCCTACGATTCAACCGGAAATCACTGAGACCGGGCATTGACCTCTACGCCTTCACCGTCATTGTCGAATCCCAGTTTGTAGCCCAGTGAAACATGGTGGAAACGGGCGTCGCTGTAGTCGTCATGTATAGCGAAACCGAAGTTGTAGACCTGATCCGCTGCCAGGCTCAGGTCACCCGGTTGGTCCGACTGAAGTTTGCGTTTCATTTCAACGACCCAATTGCCACCTTCTTTGGTGGCACTGATATCGAATCCCTGGCCACCGCTCATATAGCGCTGCTCCAGAATATAGCCGTCCTCGGTCTCGCCGGATCCGGATTTGTAGCGCAGCAGATCCATGAACATGCCGGCTTCCAGGGCGGCCTGCACTTCCTCCTGACTCTTGAGCTTGTCCCAGCCGCCGCGCTTCTTGCCGCGACGCCCCTTGACTTCGACCTTGGTACGGCTCTCCTTCAGATATTTGGTAACACCTTTGCTCAAGTCCAGGCGCTGGGCCTCTTCGCTGGCCGTAGCCGTGGCGGATTCCGGGGTGTGCGGCATGGTGCGGGCGTCGTGATGGCAGGTCTGCCAGCAACCGGAACGATCTGCAAACTCCACGTCATCAGTGGAAAACATGACAGCCAGTTTCATCGGGTTGTCCGGATCCATTTTGCCGCCGTCCACAAACGGGACCGGTACATGATCTCCCTCGGGCCAGGTAAAGCGGAGGTAGAGATTCTCCCCATCATGTGTCGATTCGACAGTGACGGGGATCGCAGCGCGCTTGCCCTCTATGGGTGTGGATTCCGCCTTCTGGCCGGTCACCATTCTCTTGCCCATGTCCGCGGCCTCTTTGTCATGGCAGGTTGTGCAGCGGTCACCGCCTAGCATAAATGGCCGGGCGCCCCCGTGATCTTTGCCAGTCATGACCCATTCCATGGAGGTTTCACCCGGATAGAACAGGGTGATCTCGCGGCTGCCTGCCTTGCTCCAGTCCACGTCGAACGACGCGGCGCCGGCCGCTGCCGGAGCTGCTCCCGCCGGGGCCGCAGTTACCGCGGCTGCCATCGGTTCACGCTTTACCGCGTTGACCTCAACGGCATCGCTGTCATTGTCGAAACCAAGCTTGTACCCCAGGGAGACATGGTGAAACCGGGCATCGGAGAAATCGTCATGGATGGCGAATCCAAAATTGTAGATCTGGTCAAGGGCCAGACTCAGGTCGCCGGGTTTATCGGAATTCAGGGGCCGCTTCATCTCCACCACCCAGGTGTTGCCCTCCTTGCGGGCGTCAACCTCGAAGCCCTGGCCGCCGCTCATGTAGCGCTGATCCAATATATAACCGTCTTCCGTCTCGCCGGACCCGGATTTGTAGCGCAGCAGATCCATGAACTGTCCCGCATCCAGGGCGGCCTTCACTTCCTCATCACTCTTGAGCTTGTCCCAGCCGCCGCGTTTCTTGCCGCGGCGTCCCTTTACCTCGACCTTGGTACGGCTCTCTTTCAGATATTTGGTAACGCCTTTACTCAAATCCAGGCGCTGGGCGTCCTCGGTGGCTGATGCCGTTGCGGATTCGGGGGTGTGCGGCATGGACCGCGCATCATGGTGGCAAGTCTGCCAGCAACCGGATCTGTCGGCGAATTCCACGTCGTCCGTGGAGAACATGACGGCCAGCTTCATGGGATTGTTGGGATCCATTTTACCGCCTTCCACGAAAGATACGGGGACATGATCGGTGGCTTCCCACTCGAAACGCAGATAGAGGTTTTCCGCATCATGCGCCGCCTGGACGCTGACGGGGATACTGCCCCTTTTCCCCTCGATAGGTGTGGACTCGGCCTTGGCCCCCGTCACCATCTTGGTGCCCATGTCGGCAGCCTCCTTGTCGTGGCAGGTTGTGCAGCGGTCACCGCCTAGCATAAATGGCCGGGCGCCCCCGTGATCTTTGCCGGTCATGACCCATTCCATGGAGGTTTCCCCCGGGTAGAGGAGGGTGATCTGGCGCTCAGGCACATCTGCCCAGTCGATGCCGAATCCTGCTGAAGCCGCTGCCGGGGCAGTGGCAGCGGCAGCGCCGGCTGATGCAGCCGCCTGGGCCGCCAACGCCTGTTCCACTGCCGCTTTGATGCGGGCTTCTTCAGCCGCCTTGGCGGCAATCTTCATCTTGCGTGCTTTGTTTTTTGCCTGTTTCTCCTTGGCGGCCTCTTCGGCCTCCTTCGCCTCCACGCGCTGCAGGCCGGCCAGGAATATCTCTGGAACTTCCCTGATATAATCAGGATTTGGTGCTTCCAGGACTTCTAATTCTTCGTCGCTGAGCAGGTCGCGAACCGGCTTGTGAGCGATACCCTTGTGACAATCGATACAGGTCTGTCCTGTTTCGAAGGCGTTCATATGTTGCTTGCGCGCCCTGGGTCTCTGGAATTCCGGATTCATGGATTCAAAGTTGTGGCAGTTGCGGCACTCCCTGGAGTCCGTCGTCTTCATGGCATTCCACACACGCTTGGCCATGGTGAGTCGGTGTTCGTTAAATTTCTCCGGGGTATCCACGGTACCCATGATCTTGTGATAGATCTCTTTGCTGGCCTGAATCTTGCGGACCATCTTGTGGATCCAGGGATCGGGTACATGGCAATCCGGGCATGTGGCCCGCACACCGGTTCGGTTGGAGTAGTGAATAGTCGGTGTGTATTCCTGGTAGACGTTTTCCTCCATCTCGTGACAGCTGATGCAGAATTCGAGGGTATTGGTGGCCTCCATGGTGGTGTTGAAGCCACCCCAGAAGATGATGCCGCCAATAAAGAAGAGTACGGCACCGCCAACGGTTGTACCCAGGATCATTCGGCGGGACATCAAGCCAGGTTTCTTAAATAGATAGTCCGACATTTTTTCGGCCCTTGAAAACGCAAACAGCTTTTTATCTTGAAAAAAAAGCGGGCATGGAGGGAGTCCATGCCCGCTTGGTCAGGTCCCGTCTAAACGGACAATCAGGTTACGTGATTGACGCGGTTGTAGACGTTGAACTTACCGGTAGGAGCATACAGACCTTTGATGCGGGCCTTTTCCTTGAGGGTCTTGGCATCGAAGATGATGATCTCACCGTTGGGTTCCTTACTGTCCGCACGATTCCAGACAGAGGTCCAGACCTCAGAACCATCCTTGTTGAACTCGATGTGAACGGCGGCATAGCCCTTCGTCTCGGTCAGGCGAATGGTCTTGACGATCTCGCGGGTCTTCTTGGAGATGACCTGGATCGACTGCTGGACTTCAGGCTCCGGGTGCTTGGTCTGATCAGCCCAGACATAGTCGGAGGTGGGGTGGGTGCGGAGAAACACGCCGGGGCCATCGGTCTCGACCTCGTAGCAGATCTTCCAGGCCTGGTTCTTGTGGCCAGCCGGGTCGTTGCCCCAGGCGGTGACCTTGCCCACACCCAGATGGGTGGTGCCGCCCACCGGACCGCACTTGGCGTCGATCCAGTTGGCGCCGGGGCCCGGATGCGGTTTCTTGTCCACATCGATCATGGCCTCGAGCTTCCGTGTCTTGGTATCGATCACCACCATCTTGTCGGAGGCGTTGGCGGCGATCTGGAAGTAACGGTTGGTCGGATCGTAGAAACCGTCGTGCAGGTACTTCGCAGAGTCGATCTGTGTGATCTGCAGATTGTCCAGGTCGGTGTAGTCCACCTGCCACATCTGCCCCAGTTCCTTCATGGAAACCAGCCAGGTCGGGGCCATGGGGGTATCGTACACGGCGGCCACGCGGGACTCGTTGACAAACTCGCCATCCACATTCACACCGCGGGCGGAGACCACCTTCAGCGGCTCCATGGTCTTGGCGTCGAGAATGACGAAATGCGGTGGCCAGTAACCGCCGCCGATCACGTATTTGCCGTCGCCGGATACCGCCACATCGCGGGCGTCATAGGCAACCTGGACCTGGGCGACCTTCATCTTTTCGGGGGTCTGCCAAAGGTCAACCTTGGTCATCATGCCGTCACGGCCCATGACGTACCAGAAGCGGCCGAGGTTTTCTGCATGCAGTGTTTCATGGTGCTCCACGGCCTTGAGCACGTGCACCGCGTAACCCGTCGGGATGTGGGCAACGATCTCCTTCGTGTCGCCGTCGATAATGGCGATCTTGCCGACATCACGCTCGATGACCAGGAAGAAGTTCTCCCAGTTGCGGCCGTGCAGGGGCTTGGAGGGGTAGTCCTTGGGGTCCACGAAGACCTTGTGGCGCTCCTTCATCAGGGCCAGAGACATCTCTGGTGGAACCGGCGGCTCCAGCTGGATGTAGGTGGATATCATGGAAATTTCATCATTCGACAGGATATCGTCGAAGTTGTTCATGCCACCTTCAGTGCCGTAGGTGATAATCTTCTCGAGACGCTTCTGTCCCAGCTTCATGGTGGCCTTGGGCTCCAGGTTCTTGCCCGTGGCGCCCTTGCGCAGCGTGCCATGGCAGCCCGCGCAACGCTGGAAATAGATGGTCTTTGCTTTTTCGAAATCCGCTTCCGAAAGTGTTGGTGCTGCAGCTGATATATTCAGTGCGATGCCGGAAGCAGCAATACCGACAGCCAGTCCGAGGGCGGAGAGGCCAAAATTTCTTTTCTTCATCGAGACAATCCCCATTCGATAGTTGCGGTGACACCGCGGTTTTGGAACTACAGTTGTGGTTGATTCATCCGAGAGCCAACATCTTACAAACGCTGGAAATGTTCTTTGATTTGAGTCAAATCCCGCAGTTCTTCAGCAGGCCGGGTACGAAACCCAGCGTATTGAGGGGTATTCGGGTCATGAGAGATGGAGATGAAGTGGCAGGCCGTCGATGTACAGAACCTGTTAATAGCGATACCTTTCAATAACCTATACATGTGATCCAATGGACCTCCGTTTCATTGGCTCTGAACCGGTGCGGACTGGTGAGGTGCCGGAAATCACAATTGATCTGAATCAAGAATAACCCATAAATTTCGGGATACGATCCGGGCAGACGGGATAGAGTTTTGAAAGTCGGTGTGGCAACCTTGTATCAAATGCCTTTACTCGACCCCGAGCCCCGATTTTGGTGGTATTGTTGCGCGACGGGCAGACAGCCTATTTCCCTTTTCTCAAACTGGATTTCGATATGAATAAGAAGTTTAGTACCCTCATGCTGGCGTTGATCATCGGGCTTATGATCGTTGCCATCGGCATGGGGTTCCTTTTCGGCCCCACCAACCCCATTCCCTGGATTCTGATGGGTGTGCTGGTGGTGATTGTGATCATTTACAACCGCAGGTCGGGGCGCGACAAACTGGAGTGGAAAGACGAGTACAGTGTAGGCATCAAGGACTTGGATGACGACCACAAGCAGTTGATCATTCTACTGAATCGTTTTCTGACTGCTTACGAGTACCACACCGGCGAGGCTTTCGAGCGGGGTACACTCAAGGAATTATTGGACTACACCCGGTATCACTTCGATAAAGAAGAAAAAATGATGGAGGATTACGACTATCCGGGACTCGCCGAACACAGGGAGCAGCACGAATCCATGATCGCGGTGGTGGGGCAGTTTCAAAAAGACTATGAAGCGAGAGGGCACGAGGCGCTGCAGGGCGTGGCCAACTATCTCTACGGCTGGCTGATCAGTCACATCAACGGGACGGACAAGCTATACATGCCTTTCCTTACGGGAAAAGGGCTTAGTTGAGACGGGTTGGGGAGCCGCTCCAGCTTCAGAAGTAAGCGATTGTAGGATGTGCTGAGCCCGGCGAAGCGCATCTGTCGCTATCGATGCGGTTCGTTTCACTCACCACATTCAATCTGTCAGCAGAACCGCAGGCTCGAATTCATCCGACCAGAACCGTAGGGTCGAATTTATTCGACCAATGCCCGAATCGAATTAATTGGTATAAATAATCAGGCATCACAACCCAGGCGAATGGTGTCTCCCGCGCAGTGCGCCGCAGGACATGGTGACCTCCCTGATTCCAATGGAAATGATGGGTGTTGGCCGAATGAATTCGGCCCTACAAAGGCAATCCAATAATCTTTTAGAAGAGCCGTTGGGTCGAATTCATTCGACTGTCAGCAGAACTGCAGGCTCGAACTCCTCCGGTCAGAACTGTAGGGTCGAATTCATTCGACCGATGTAAATTTTCAGGCATCACAACCCAAGCGAATAACGTCTCCTGTACAGTGCATCGCAGGATATGGTGACCTCCTTGTTTTCAATGGAAATGATGGGTGTTGGCCGAATGAATTCGGCCCTACAACTACCCACTTTGTCAGGGGAAGAGCTATAAAAAAGGGGCACCACCTGAGTGGCACCCCTGAGTGTATGGGGAATGACCCCCTCCTCGTTTTTATTCGTGTTCGGCCCTCATTCGCTTTTCCTCTTCAAGGATGGTGTTGACCGCTGTCTTCAAAGGTGCCCATCCGTACCAGTGCATGTAGTCGTTGCTGACATGAAATGCACCCTGGAAGGTACGCTGCCGGTACTCGAGCATAATCAGGTACAGTTCCTGCTCGATCTTGGTTTTGGCGTCATAGTATTGGAGCAGGTCAGGCGCATATTTCCAGCCCTCGGGTTTTTGCAGCAGCCCGTCCTTGTAGAGTCCCTGCACTGCACTGATCGCCTTGGCAAATTCATGGTCGGCCGCCTTGACGATCTCGTCCGACGCCTTGAAGTGCTGGTTCACGAAGCCCATGGAGTGGCACTTGTTGCAGTTGGCCTTCATTTGGGTGCGCAACTCGTTGAACTCTTCGGGACCACGGGCGGCCTGGGCCTGCACCACGATCTCAACGAATCTCTCAGTTGGCTGGAACGATGCGTCCAGCACACCGGCGGCCTGCAGGATCAGGGCCCGGTCAAGGGTCCACTGGGGATCGTCGTCCACATCAATATAATTTCCTGAGGGCAGGGCGGCGGCCAGCGTGGTCAGAGGCTCCTTGAGTGAAGGGGCGACCTCTATGATGGCCAGCACGTTCTCCTTGGTCGGTATGCGAAGACCGAGAAAACCCCAGGGTGTTCTGACCTCATGGTTTCCTTCCATCAGATGACAGGTCTGGCAGGTGGGTGCGCGTTCCTCTTCCAGATGGCCCTCGATGCCCCAGACCACGCCGTGCTTGGAGGAGGTGTACATCTCCCATTGCGGATGGTCGAATCCCATGTGGCAGTTGGAGCAGGCCCGGGGATCCTTGGCCTCGGATTTTCTGAAGCTGTGTCGGGTGTGGCAGGCGTCGCACTGGGCGTTGCCGTAACGGTACCCGGATGCCTCCTTGCCGCCGTCATACTTGAGTTCGGCCTCGGTGTTTCCGTCGGTCACCCCCATCAGCCCCTTCTGGCCGATCTTGTGGCAGCCTGAGCAGCCACGGTAGCCCTTCTCCGTGATGGCCCCGGGCTGGCCGTGCCAGGCGATCTGGGATTTCATCACCATCCAGCCCAGGTTGTGCTTTCCGGCCTTGTGCTGTTTCAACTGTTTCTTGTGGCATTCACCGCAGGTCTCCGCAGTCGGCATCTCCGACTTTGCGAAGTCTTCCATGGTTTTGTGCTCCACACCGTGGCAGTCGTGGCAACGGACCTCGTCTTCGAATTTCTTGGTATTCGCATGAGGAGAATCCAGGTGCTGCTTGACGATGCCGGGCGTGACGTTGATGTGGCAGCCCACGCAGTCCTTGTTGGCCGCCTGGTCCTCGTCGAAGGTCTTAACAGCCATATCCGCTGCCAGCGAAAGGCCGGTCTGGCCCAGGGAAATCAAGAGTCCGCAACATACGGAGAGTAGCCATCTTGGGGATTTCATTGCCCATACTCCCTAATTGATTACTTCGTACCATTCAGGGTATTTCCCTTCATGGTGATCTACGGTTTTTATGATAAGGGCTTATACAGCAAGCGGTTGTCTGCGCAGCTTAGCTGGACATCAGTTCAGGGTGGGTCGCGACCTCCTGCCCCCGGATGCCCTATGTACGCATTCCATAACCTAACCACTTTGTATGGTTTGACTCTTTGACGGAAATCAATATGTGCGGTGCAATTTCCCTTTATTGATGATGATCAATGCCACCCGCAGGGTCGATGAAGGATACTGCCGCCGTTCGTTTTAATCCGAAAAATGTCTGGATCCTCCTATGACCACGATTACCGAAACCATGACATCAGACCATCGCCACTGCGATGGACTGTTTGCAGAAGCAGAGACACGCATAGCCAACGGAGACTGGGAACAAGGTGCCCAGGGCTTTGCCGAGTTCAGAAAAACCACCGAACACCACTTCGCCGTGGAGGAGGATGTGTTTTTTCCGGATTTTGAGCAGAGGACGGGCCAGACTATGGGCCCGACCCGGATGATGCGCATGGAGCATGAACAGATGCGTCAGTTGTTTTCTGAGTTGGGGTTGGCGGTGGAAAACCGGGACAAAGAAAACTACCTTGGGCTTTCGGAAACCCTGATGATGCTGATGCAACAGCATAATATGAAGGAAGAGCAGGTGCTTTACCGCATGATGGACCAGGTTTACGGGGGGGAGGTCAGCGACCTCTTGAAGCAGGCTGGTAGTTTTTGACCCCTGACCCTTCAACCGGGACAGGCGATGGAACATATTCTCGATGTCAGTATGCTGGAACCCTGTGAGCCCCTGGAACTCACGCTCTCCGCTACCCGGGATCTTTCTGTCGGTGACTATTTGAAAGTCGTTCACCGCAGGGAGCCCCATCCCCTGTTTCCGCTCCTTGAGAAAACTGGTTTCTCCTGGTTGTGCAGGCCCGGTGGTGAGGCGGGTTTCGAGATTTTTATCTGGCACAGGGGCGATACGGCGGTGGAGGATGACATTGCAAAAATCCCGTAAGGCGCCGTGCTGAGCACCGCCCACCTCTCCCTGGAGCAGGCGCCGCCAATTTCCATCCCGTTCCGCTTTTTTCTGACGGCACCTCTATTCGGTATTGTTTCAGGACTCTTGTTGATATGGGCTGGCGAAGCGGCCATGGTTTCCCGCTGGAGCCCGCTGGTCCTCTCCCTGACGCATCTCGTTACCCTGGGTTTTCTGACGATGGTGATGTGCGGGGCCATGATGCAGATGCTGCCTGTGCTGGCCGGCTCGCCGGTGCCGGGTATCGGCCCCGTGGGGGCGGTGTCCCATCTGGCACTGTCCCTGGGAACGGGGGCTCTGGCTTACGCCTTCATCCAGGGAAGCGCCGGCTGGGTGAAGCTGGCCCTGTTGCTGCTGGGCATCGGGTTAGGCGTTTTTGCCATCGCTGCCGGTCTGGCCCTGGCCCGGGTGAAACTGTCCAGCCCCACGGTAACGGGGATGCGCTGGTCCCTGGCCTCGCTGGTGATAACCGTTGCACTGGGGATGCTGCTTTCCATGGGCTTTTTCGGCATCGTGGCGCTGAATAATCTGCCCTCATACACTGATCTGCATCTGGGATGGGGACTGCTGGGCTGGATGGGACTCCTGCTCATCGGGGTCTCGTACCAGGTGGTTCCCATGTTCCAGATTACCCCGGAATACCCCCGAATCATGCGGGATCACCTGACCGGAAGCCTGTTTTTCGGGCTGGCTGGATGGTTTCTTCTTGAGATAGGGGTAATCCGGGGCTACTGGTCAAGCCTGGTTCCAGGCTGCTGGATGCTCTTGGTGACAGCAGGTTTTCCCTTGTTCGCCGGGACAACACTGCACATTCAGCGGCTCAGAAAAAGACAGGTTTCCGATGTTACCCTGATCTTCTGGCGGGTGGGTTTGATCGGGATACTTTTTGGCTATCTGGTCTGGCTCATCGGACGCGCATTGCCTGAAGCGGCGACCGCACCCTGGTATCCGCTGCTTCTCGGTACATTGCTGCTGTTCGGCGGTGCCTTTCCCCTCGTCAACGGGATGCTCTACAAGATTGTGCCTTTCCTCTCCTGGTTTCACCTGCAAAACCGTCAGCTGGCATTGGGGGCCTTTCACGTAAAGCTGCCCCACATGAAGGGCTTCATAGGGGATCGGGAGGCGAGGCTGCAGTTTTATCTCTACCTGGCAGCTCTGTTTCTGGCGCTGGCGGCGGTGTTCCGGCCGGCGCTGTTTACCCGGCCCGCAGGCGCGTTTCTTGTCCTGACAAGCCTGATGCTCGGATACAACCTGTTGCGTGCAATGATGCGATACCGAAACACAAAGGTATTGCTGAACCAGACAGGATCCCACTAGAATACTGCGGTTTTCCGTTGTAACCCCGTGGTGTAAACTTCCCTATGTTTATGAGTACCGGTCGTTTTCCCAACTGCTTGCCCCGAAGGAGCCTGTGCTGCTGTGAGGCGAACTGAATAAAAATGTCCATGGAACTGAACCAAGCCTACATGTTTGCCCGGTTGGACGAACCCCAGATGGACCGGGTAAAGGCCATGAGCCAGACCATAACTCTGGAAGACGGCGAGGCCCTGTTTGAGGCGGGTGATCAGGCGAAACGTTTTTTTCTGGTGATGGACGGTAAAATCAAGCTCTCCCGGCTCTCTCTGAACGGCAATGAAAAGGTGATCGAGGTGGTGCGGCCCGGCCACACCTTCGCAGAGGCCTTGATGTTTCTTGATCATCCCAACTACCCGGTCAGGGCGTCGGCCATCGGAAAGACCCGGCTGACATCCTTCGAAAGCCGGCTGTTCAAGCAGTTATTGAGGGAATCGGTGGATACCTGCTTCCGGGTGATGGGAGACATGAGTCAGCGGCTCAGGCATCTGATCAAGGAGATCGACGACCTGACACTCCAGAACGCCACGGGCCGGGTTGCGGGTTATCTCTGCGGCCAGTATGTGTATCAGGGCCAGGATCGGGTGGAGTTCGACCTGGACACGCCGAAAGGCATTCTGGCGTCGAGACTGTCGGTCAAGCCGGAAACATTCTCGCGGATTCTGCACAACCTGGCGGATCAGGGCGTCGTGAAAGTGACCGGCGGGCATATCGAGATCCTGGATCCGGCAGGGCTGAGGGGCTATGCCCAATCCGCTGGGGTTTGCGGCCAGAGCGTCAGCCCGGCCCTGGAAACGCGCCGCTGACGGTTAGTGTACACCAGTCGATTCCCGCCATTGACTGTCAGGCGTTGCCCCGGTCCTTCATGTTCATCTTCTGTTCCCGGGCAAAGTCGAGCATGCGGCGGATGGGGACTACAGCCTTCTTCCTGACCGACTCATCTATGACTACCTCATTGCTGCCGTTCAACAGTGCCTGCTCCAGGTTTTGCAGTGCGTTCATGCCCATCCATGGGCAATGGGCGCAACTCTGGCAGGTGGCGCCTTCTCCGGCCGTAGGGGCTTCGATCAGGGTCTTTGACGGGGCGAGCTGCTGCATCTTGTGAAAAATCCCACCGTCGGTGGCGACGATGAACTCCCGGTTATCCATTTCCACCACAGCCTTGATCAAACTGGTGGTCGATCCCACCACGTCAGCCTGTTCGATCACCTCCTCGGGTGATTCCGGGTGCACCAGCACCGCGGCATCCGGATGCAGTCTGCGGATGCGTTCCAATGCCACCGATTTGAACTCCTCGTGCACCACGCAGGAACCTTGCCACAACAGCATGTCCGCGCCGGTGACACTTTGTACATACCGGCCCAGGTGCTTGTCGGGTGCCCAGAGGATCTTCTCCCCCCTGGCGGCGAGGTGCTTGACGATAGGCAGTGAGATGCCGGAAGTGACCACCCAGTCTGACCGTGCCTTCACCGCAGCGCTGGTGTTGGCATATACCACCACCGTATGGTCGGGGTGCTGGTCGCAAAACCGGCTGAATGCCTCCGCAGGGCAGCCTTCGTCCAGTGAGCAGGTGGCGTTGAGATCCGGCATCAGGATACGTTTTTCCGGATTCAGTATCTTGGCGGTTTCCCCCATGAAACGCACGCCGCTGACCACCAGCGTTCCGGCTTTCTGATCACTGCCGAATCGGGCCATCTCCAATGAATCTGCCACGCAGCCGCCGCTCTCTTCCGCCAGGTTCTGCAGTTCACCATCGGTATAGTAGTGGGCCACCAGCACCGCATCCTGCTCCCGCAGCAGCTGGCGAATTCGCCCCTTGAGCGCCTCGGTCTCCTCCCGGCCCAGTGCGGGCCACTGCGGGTGGGGGGGGACTTGTATCGGGCTCGGGATGGTCGGTTCCGGGTTCAGGTTCTGGTGCATGGTTGCAGGGGCGATTGTCTTTCAAGTACCTGTATCGGGTTCTGCGGAGCGCTTTATTGGCAGCAATGAAGGCTGCGTTAAGTGCCGGTACCCCCGGGCTCTTTCTCCCCTTCTTCGGTTGCAGTTTCCCTGGGGAGATCGTCACCCGATGGATTGGTGAAACGGTCGTTCAGGGTTTGCACGTAGTTGTCCGCATCTTCGATTACCTGCTTGAGACGCTTTCGGGAGAAGTGTCCCCAGCCAACGGGCGATTTATTGAATATACTGCGCCACGGTTTGGTGTTGCGCTGGAAGGCGCGGGCCAGATTGCCCCGGATACTCAGCTTTCCCCCGTGCCGGGCCAAGGAGGCGCCCATCGATCGTGCGGCCAGGTTTTTAATCGTCAAGTGAAGTCCGAATACCACCAGCACCACCGCAAGTATGCTGCCATAGAGCGCCGTGCTGTTGGCTGACAGGGATTCGAGCCAGGGTGGTGCGAAGGCCATACCCTGCCAGTAACCCACGTTGACGCTCCAGATCAGCAGCATCACCAGCCCCAGGCCGAATACCATGGCGTCACCCCAGAGCACCCTTTTTTTCCAGCGTGCCATGGCCGCCTGCAGGGCAGGAACAGCCCGTCCTTCGATGTCGAGGGCGGTTTTTTCCAGGGATCCGACGATTCGGTAGGCCCGTTCGATCTCGACCTCCCGCATGCGGCTGTGGATCTCCTCCATGTCAGCATCTCGTTTTCGTTCGAAACGCTCCCGCAGCTGGTCATCTTCAATGGGAACGGCCGCGCTCGGATTGTAGATCGTATAGAAGCGGCCGGCGGTAAGCCCCCTATCTCCCATGGCCCGCTGCCAGGCTGCGACCACCTCCTCGGGATTGTCTTCGCGGGCGGTTGTGTCAATCTGGTTGAGGATGTAGAGAAACTTGCCCGAATCCGGTCGGCTGATGGTATTGCTCACCAGGTGATCCAGGGTGTCCTTCATTGCGCCCGGTTCTGGATGCCGGGCATCGAAAAAGACCAGTACCAGATCCGACAGGTCTATGATGTGGTCGGTGAGTCGCAGGGTTGCGTTCCGCTGGGCGTCCGCGTCGAAACCCGGTGAGTCGATGAGGATTTTTCCCCGCAGTTGTTCGCTGGGACAGGTTTTGAGCTGCAGATAGGCGTCTATCCGCTGGCCTTCACCCTTTGACACCATCTCGATCTCGTTGCTGATCTGGTAGAAGGGGAAACGGGGATCCGAGTCCAGCGCCACCCCTGGGAGGGCATGAGCCGTCTTCTCCCTGCTGTAACAGATAACGGTAAACCGGTCGTCCACGGCCTGGTTTCCGGATCGCTGAAGCTTGTGATCCAGGTAATGGTTGATGAAGGTCGATTTTCCCGAGGAGAAGGTGCCCAGTACCGTTATCAACGGCCACCAGGGTATCTGGGTGGCATATGATTCATCGCTGCCTATCAGCCGCATCTTGCGGGCGACGCGATCCAACTTCTTGAAGCTTTGCACCGTATTGAGAAGAATGGGGTTTTCCTGTTCGAGATGGCTCTCGAGGTGTTTCAGGCGCCCGTGGATAAGTTTTTCAGCCGAATTCATGCCCTGCTCCGGAAGCTGTTTGAGTGAATGTCAGATTAGAGGGAACTAATGGATTTACGCTCAATACCAAGCCCGAGACCGATGTTTCCCATGGATCAATCTTAACGCGCTATCGAGCTGCTTGACACCCCTGTTAACCGACGGAATCGGCGATTTTTCCGGGTTCCTGTCTGTTGTCAGACAGAGAATCAGGATAGCGGGGTAAATTAATTAATGGTAACATTATAATATTTATAGGAACTTTAAAAACTTCTGCCTCGTTTGTTGCATTAAACAGGCCCATAAGGGATACTGCTGAAACTAGAAAAATCAGGCGTTTCCAGCCGTTAAATAGCGGCTTAAGGCAATGTTTCGTAACAATAAATGAATAGCAATACTGGGAGGTAGCGATGGCTGATCTTTTTTCCGATGAATGGATGAAGGGCTATATGGAGCAATGGAATGCGGATGCTGATTTGTGTAGTGCCCTGGCCCAGATAGGGTTTGGCAGCGTAATCGGTTACGGGATCGATGGAGAGGATCAGCCGCGTGGCCAGATCACGGTTGAGAATGGCCAGGCGGTCAGCGCCAGCACCTACAATGGCGAGACGCTGAACTGGGATATACGCTGCGCAGACGCCCAGTGGCAGAAGTGGATTGCCAAACCGCCCGGCATGATGGGCCTGGGAATGGCATTTACAGCAGGCAAGATGAAATTCAAGGTGGGGGACTATGGCTCCATGCTCAAAGACCCCCGAATGGCAGGCCCCTTTATCAAAACCTTCAGTGTGATGGGGCGGGTCTGATTCCTCAGGCTTCTCTGTTCCCGGCCTGGAAAGGGCCGGAGCGGTTGATAGGCGATCAGGGGTCTCAATCAGCAGGTTTATAGATGGGAACCAAACTTCGAGCATCATTGCTGTCAGCGGCTGTCGCCATGAGCGCAGCATTGCCTTTTGAGGGGCAGTCGCAAGTCAACGGAAACAACTATTTCACCGTGAAGCAGGCAAAAGGTGCCCCCACGGTGTCCCTGGGTGGTACGGTGATCCCCTACAAGGAGGTGACGCTGGCTGCCCAGTTGCCGGGGCGCGTGAAGTTCCTTGCGGGTATCGAAGGCGATGCATTCGAGAAGGGGTCCGTCCTGGTATCGCTGGATGATTCCGAACTGCTGGCGAAGCGGAATTCTGCACTGGCGCAATGGGCCAATGCGGAGTCACAGCTGCGTGCCGCGGGTGTCAGGTACAGCCGGGAGCTTTGGTCTCCCCAGTCAGAGTCCACGCCTGGCGGGATGGGAATGCCCAACCTGTTCGACCAGATGTTTACAGAACCCATGGAGAGCTTCTCGGGAACCCGGCGCCGGGGTGTGGAGCGTCGTGCCGACCTCTACAGCTCAGGTGTCAAGATCACCCAGGCTCAGAATTCCCTGGTGGCCGCGCGATCCCAGATTCAGGCCATCGATGCCAAGATGCGCGATGCCAGGAGCCTCGCCCCCTTCAACGGGGTGATCATGAAGAAGTTTGTCGAGGTGGGGGATACCATGCAACCGGGGCAGCCGCTGCTGGTTTTCGCCGACGTCGAGTTTCTCCAGGTGCTGGTGGACGTGCCTGCCAGACTGCGGCCCGGGATCAACGAGGGCATGATGCTGCAGACCCAGCTGGATGTGGGCAACCAGATAGTCCCGGTGCGTGTGGCCCAGATCTTTCCGATGGCGGATGCCCAGCGCCATACCGTGAAGGTGAAGTTCGATCTGCCCCAGGGGGTTTCGGCGCCCGGTATGTATGCCAAGGTGCTGGTACCCGATTTCACCGCGCCTGCCCGCAATTATCCTGTGATTCCCGTCAGCGCGCTGCGTTACAACGGCAGTCTGCCCGGGGTCTATGTATTGGGGCCGGAAGGCGCCCCGGAGCTGCGTTTGATCCGCGTGGGTGAAAGCCTTCAAGGCGACTATGTCAGTGTACTGTCCGGCTTGAGCGCGGGTGAGCGAGTCGTGAGCAACCCTGGTGTTGGCGTCGCGGCGGGCTGGACAGGTTCAGGTGAAGAGCGCTGACTGGGCGGTCCGCAAGTTTCTTGATCCGGTGGGCGTGGCCAGCTTCGGACGGCCGGGCACTCCTAAAACAATTTCCAGAATTCGGCTAGCATAATGAGCCAGGAAGCCCAGAACTACGGCGGCCCGGCAGGGACGGATCCAGGCTCGGATTCGCATCTGGGCCTGGCCGGTCGCACTACCCGCTTTTTCATCAACTCCCCCCTATCCCCCCTGCTGTTTATCTCCATGATGATGATGGGTCTGCTCGGCCTGGTGATGACGCCAAGGCAGGAGGATCCCCAGATCTCGGTACCCATGGTGGATATATTCGTCCAGTACACCGGTGCCTCGGCGGACCAGGTGGCGAATCTCGCCATCGAGCCCCTGGAACGCATCATGAGCGAAATTCCGGGTGTCAAGCACGTCTACTCCGCCGCTCAGCGCGGCATGGGTATGGTAACCATAGAGTTTGACGTCGGCGAGGAGATGGGGGCCTCGCTGGTAAAGGTCAACGACAAGATCGCCACCAACATGGACAAGATACCCCCCGGGGTATCGCCGCCTTTGGTGAAGTCCAAGGGTATTGACGACGTTCCGGTGGTCAACATCACCCTCTGGTCCAAGGACATGGACGGCAACGGCATGCCGGATGTGGACGACGGGCAGTTGCGCATGCTGGCCCAGGACGTGCTCCAGAGCATCAAGGAAATTCCCAACACGGGCAACGGGTTCGTCGTTGGGGGGCGTGCCGAACAGGTGGCCGTGGAGGTCTTTCCGGAACGACTCTCCGGCTATGGGATCAGTCTCGATCAGGTGGCAGCGACCATTCGCACCGCCAACAGCGAGCAGCAGGCGGGGGGCGTGGAGTCCGGCAACACCCATTTTACCGTCACTACCGGATCCTTCCTGAAGACTACTGAGGATATCAGCAGGCTCGTGGTCGGCACCCACAACAATATACCGGTCTACCTGCATGACGTCGCCCGGGTTATGCAGGGTCCCGAGGACGCCGTCCAGATGGTCTCTTATTACACGGGGCCGGCCGGTGACCATGCCCAGCAGACCTCCGGGGCGTCGGCGGTGACCATCGCCATTGCCAAGAAACCGGGCGTGAACGGCGTCACCGTGTCGAAAAACGTGATCCAGCGGGTCAATGACATCAAGGGGACGCGGATTCCCGCTAATGTCGAAGTCAATATCACCCGCGATTATGGTGAGACGGCCAACGACAAGGTCAACGAACTCATATTCAAGCTGTTCATGGCCACCGGCTTCGTCTTCCTGCTGGTACTGGCGGCATTCAGGGCATTGCGTCCCGCCATCGTGGTGGTGCTGGTGATCCCGGTAGTGCTGCTGATGACCATCTTTTATGCCTGGGTGACCGGCTATACCATCGACCGGGTCAGCCTGTTTGCCCTGATCTTCTCTATCGGTATTCTGGTCGACGATGCCATCGTGGTGGTGGAAAACATCTACCGCCGCTGGTTGGAGGAGGGCAAGACGGACGAGGCGACCGCCGTGGACGCGGTGGCGGAGGTGGGCAACCCCACTATCCTGGCCACCTTCACAGTGATCGCGGCCCTGCTGCCCATGGGTTTCGTCAGCGGCATGATGGGGCCTTACATGGAGCCGATCCCGGCCTTGGGCTCGGCTGCCATGCTGATCTCCCTGTTCGCGGCCTTCGTGTTCACCCCCTGGCTGACCATTTCCAAATGGCTCAGACCCACCATGTCCTACCTGGAAGTGGCGGAGCGGCGCGAGCACCGGGAGGGTGAGTGGCTCGAGGGGTTCTACCGCAGGCTGCTGACCCCGCTCATCGAATATCCCCGGAAGCGCTATCTGTTCCGTATCGTGCTCTGGGGCACATTCGCTTTCGCTTGTTCCATGTTTTACACCAAGTGGGTGGTGGTTAAGATGCTGCCGCTAGACAACAAGCCTGAGTTCTCAGTGGTGCTGGACATGCCCGAGGGGACTGCGCTGCCGGTTACTGCGAACCTTGCCCACCGCATGGCGGAGACAGTCCGGAAGATGGAAGAGGTCACGGCGGTCCAGGCCTATGTGGGCACAGCCCGACCGTTTGATTTCAATGGCATGGTTCGCCACTACTACCTGCGGAAAGATCCCTGGCAGGGCGAGCTCCAGGTGCAACTGCTGCACAAGTCCAAACGCGACCGCACCAGTCACGAGATCGCGGTGTTTGCACGAGGGCAACTGACGGAGCTGGTTAAAGGAACAGGTGGCCGGATATCCGTAGTGGAAATGCCTCCAGGGCCCCCGGTGCTCCAGTCCGTGGTGGCTGAGGTGCATGGGCCTTCCGCGCAGATCAGGCGCCAGGTAACACGGGATCTCATGGAGATCTTCAGCCAGACGGAAAGCCTTCTCGACATCGACAATTACATGCGTGAACCTTACGCGTACTGGCGGTTTCACGTTGATACCGAGAAGGCGGTGCGCCGCGGCATCTCCGTTGACACCATCAACCGCAATCTCTCCATGGCGCTGGGGGGCATGGTACTGGGCGACGTCAAGCAGCGGGCAGGGCATGAGCCGGTCAATATCGTGATTCAGGTACCCCTGGCCGAGCGGTCGCAAGTGTCCAAGCTGGGCGATCTGCCGATCCATTCGGATACCGGAGTGATACTGCCCCTGCGCGAGCTCGGAAGCTTCGAACAGGTGCCCGAAGAGCCGATCATCTATCACAAGGATCTGAGGGCCGTGGAGTACGTCGTGGCCGAGGTGGGCGGTGAACTGGCCGCTCCGGTATACGGCATGTTCCAGGTGCAGGATATCCTGGACCGCGACTATACGGCCCCTGACGGGGTAAAGCTGGAGGGATGGTGGTTTGGCCCGCCGCCGAACGATACGGTTTCCAGTTTCGAATGGACCGGCGAGTGGACGGTCACCTACGAGACCTTCCGCGATATGGGCGGTGCCTTCATGATCGCCCTGGTGCTGATTTATATCCTGGTTGTCTGGGAATTCGGGAACTTTCGCATACCGGCCCTGATCATGGCTCCGATTCCTCTGACGCTCCTCGGGATTATTCCCATGCACGCCATCATGGGGGCCGAGTTCACCGCCACTTCCATGATCGGCTGGATCGCGCTGGCGGGAATTATCGTGCGCAATTCGATCCTGCTGGTGGACTATTCCGTGCACGAGGTGCGGCGCGGCACGCCCGTGGCAGAAGCGGTTATCAGGGCCTGCAAGACCAGGACCCGGCCCATTATGATCACTGCCCTGGCCCTGGTTGCCGGGTCCAGTGTGATTTTTACCGATCCGATTTTCCAGGGAATGGCAATCTCTCTCGCCTCCGGCGTGATGGTTTCCACCATCCTGACCTTGATCGTGATTCCACTCGGCTGTATCAAGGCGAGCGAGTCACTCTGTGAGGTGGCGGCTGCGGGCTTTATTCCCACGGAGGCGGTTCCGACTATGCCGGAACAACCGGCTGTTCCGGCCGCCGGGGGGGCACCACAGGCTTACAAGACGCCACTGTGGCTCACGATATGGAGCAAGCTCGTCGGCGCTCTGATGATTGTCTTCTACCTGGTGCGGGGTGTTTTCCTGCTGCTGAGACAGTTGTTGAAGCGCAAAAAAAGCGCACCTCCGTCCCCGCCACCACCTCCCGCGAGTACCACCGAACCTCCTGTATCTCCGGCAACCGGCGGTGCAGCTCCGGCGACGGGCGGAACGCCCACACCTGCTCCTGTTGCGAATCAGGCCGTCGCTCAGGCCGCGACGGGCAGTGAGGCTGAGGCAGCGGTGCCTCCCGCAGCGAGGACCGCTAAGGCAAAAACATCACCAAAGGTTTCTCAGACACAGGCATCGGGCGCGGGCGCTGCCCAAGACGGCGTATTGGAAGAGGACCAGGCCGCCGTATCATCCGGGCGCAAGGCCAGGGCACAGACGCAAAGCGGGAAAAAGACTGCTACCGTCGCGAAGGCGGCATCTGTCGCCAAGAAAAAACGGGTTGCCGGAAAAAAGGCCGTTTCGAAAAAGGCGGCACCCAAGTCGAGCGTTGCGGTCCAGGCAGGAAAAAAGGCAGCGGCAGCCCGGTCGGAGTCCGAAGAGGCGGTGACTCCGCAGCCGGAGCCTGCCCCGGCTCCACCGCAGGCTGATGCCACGGAGAGTCGGCAACCCAAGTCACCCGAGTCTGACCAGACTCCACCCAAGCCCAGGCGTTCGGGGAAGGGCGGGCGCAGGGGCATCAGACTCAAGAATGTGGGCGGCGATGGTGGCATGGAGTGAGCGGGTATCGGTAGCGACCAGGAGGCAGATCCCCCCTATGCGCGGGGTGCGCCTGGCGGCCAGTGGCCGGAAAGCCATATCGGACCGGCC
>JAQYVO010000109.1 GCA_030145425.1 Chromatiales bacterium
GGTGCGCCGTGGGATACAAACAGTGAAGGGTGGCGAATGGTCATTTCAAGGCTCCTGCCTAAATTTGGGATATACCCCTCCACAAAGGGAGGGGCAATCCGACAAGGCTGTCAGGCCACAGCCGCTGCACTGACTCTCCGCGCTCTGTTGTCATTGAGCAGTCTGCTCAGACTGTATGCCCCGTCACCGAGCGCGGCCTGGGCGAAAGAGGCAGCGATCAGGAACATTGGATACTCCCAGCCACCGCCCTCACTGGAAAACAGCCAGCCACTCGATCCGTGTACCAGCACGATGGAGCCGATCAGCACCGGGATTAGTGCCAGCGACACAAAGCGGGTCTGGTAGCCAACCACCAACAGGATGCCGCCAATCAATTCAGCGCCCATGGTGGGGTAGGCAAACCATCCGGGTACGCCGATTGAGGCGAAAAACCCCGCAGTGCCCGCCGGGGTGAATACCAGGATTTTCAGCAGTGCGTGAGCGATGAACATAATGCCCAGCGCATTGCGAAGTATCAAAGCCCCATAGGGTGCGGTGTCGTGGGAATGTTTCATGATGTGACCTCCAGGTTGATTTCAAAACGTCTGGACAGAGTATGGTCACCGATCTAGATATTGACAATAGATCTATTTATAGAAAAACTGTCAACAATATGTAGACAAAAGGTTGCTGATGGACAAATTGACATGCATGCAGGCGTTCGTTTCCGTGGTGGATTCCGGGGGCTTTTCCAACGCCGCCCGCAAAAGCGGGCTCTCGAAGGCGCTTGTCAGCAGGTATGTGGGGCAGCTCGAACAGATGTTGGACCTGCGCCTGCTGCACCGGACTACCCGGCGGGTGAGTACCACCACGGTGGGTCAGGCCTATTACGAGCGGTGCATCATCCTGTTGGAAGAGCTGGCAGAGCTGGAGTCGGCTGTTCAGTCCGAACAGGCCAAACCCTCCGGTACGCTCAGAATCAATGCACCGACATCCTTTGCCGAGCTGCGGTTGATGCCCGCCGTCGCGGCCTACTCCGAGCGTTATACGGAAGTGCGGATCGAGATGGAGATGACCGATCGCTTTGTAAATCTGGTGGAGGAGGGTGTCGACCTGGCCATTCGCATCGCAGACTTGCCGGATTCCTCTTTCGTTGCCCGCAAGCTGGGATTTGTGGCCATGCTTCCCTGTGCTTCACCCGGATATCTCGACAAGTATGGTGAACCCAAAGTGCCGAAGGATCTCGCAGATCACAAGTGCGTTATCGATACCAACTACAGTTCGGTCAATCGATGGTTGATCGGCAACGAAGCCAGTGGTGAATGGGTGCCCGTCTCCGGCCCCATCCAGGTGGACAGTCCCAAGGCCGCCAGGGAATTGCTGAGAAGCGGACAGGGTATCGGGCTGCTGCCTTCGTTCGTCGTCGAGGAGGATATTGCCGGGGGACGGCTGCGCAGGCTCTTCCCCGGATTCGAGCCCCAGACCCACGGCGTTTATGCCGTCTACACGCATCGGAAGCATCTTTCCGCCAAGGTGCGTTTATTCATCGAGATGTTACAGGCTCATCTGGAAAATGCAGAGCCTCCCGCCCCCTGAGGTAACCAGGCGTTGCATGTCGGAGCGGGGCTGATTCGGGAAGCGGTCCGGGGTAAATAATTCATGCATCCGGCAGGTCAAATCCATTAAAATGGCTCCTGGATCTTCCTGTCAGTGAGAAACCTACCTTGAAATTTATCGACTTCAATGAACCCGGTGGACCGGATGTCCTGGTCGTCAATGACGGTCCTGCCCCCTCGATCGGCGATGACGATGTCCTGATAAAAGTGAGCGCGGCTGGCGTCAATGGCCCGGACATCATGCAGAGAAAAGGCCTGTATCCGCCGCCGCCGGGCGCATCACCGGTGCTGGGCCTGGAAGTCGCCGGTGAGATAACCGAAACCGGCAGTCGCGTGACATCCTGGCAACCGGGCGACCTGGCCTGTGCACTGGTCCCCGGGGGAGGCTACGCGGAGTATGTCAAGACGAAGGCGGCCCACTGCCTTCCCATACCCAAGGGCATTGGCATGAACGAGGCCGCCTCACTGCCTGAAACCTTTTTTACCGTCTGGTCCAATCTGTTCGATCGTGCCCATTTGAAATCCGGTGAATCACTGCTGGTGCACGGCGGCAGCGGGGGTATCGGTGTCACGACAATTCAGATCGCCAAGGCCAAGGGGGTAACGGTTTTCGCCACCGCGGGCAGCAAGGAAAAGTGCCAGGCCTGTCTGGATCTCGGTGCAGATGCGGCCATCAATTACAGGGAAGAGGATTTTGTCGAAAAGATAAAAGAATTGACGCAAGCCAAAGGTGTCGATGTCATTCTGGATATGATCGGCGGCGACTATATCAATCGCAACCTGAAATCCCTGGCCCTTGAAGGCAGGCTGGTAACCATCGCATTCTCATCAGGGCACAAGGCTGACATCAGTATCGCACCTCTCATGATGAAACGCCTGACCTGGACCGGGTCAACCCTGCGGCCCCAATCGGATGAGGCGAAGGCTTCCATCGCAGCATCCTTGAGAAAGAACATCTGGCCGCTCATCGAGAATGGAACCATCCGGCCGGTCATCTACAAGACCTACCCCATGGGCGAGGCGAAGGAGGCCCATCGGCTCATGGAGAGTTCCGAGCACATCGGGAAAATTCTTCTTACCATGTAGCCCGGATTGAGCGTCAGCGAAATCCGGGAAGTCGGGCCACTTTTATCGCATCGCCATGAGGTTGGTGATCAGCACGTGCTGGGCGCGCTTTACCTCTTCCGTGATTTGATGGGCCAGGTCCGCTTCGGGACCGCAGCATACGACCGCTGCCGTGGTGCAACTCTTAGTCGATTGACGTACTGCCTCGACCATGGATTTCTCGATGATCTTCGAGATTGCAGCGGTTTCCGGTTCGGAGAGAGGCGTGGATGCGGTTTTTCCGATCTCTTTTACCGCATTGTCCACCAGGTTTTTCAGTGACATTTCTCAGTACCCTCACAGTTAGCTTCAGTTAAAGGCCATGTTGCCATGGTCTGCGCAAGTGTGGGAAGTCGGATGTTTCCATACTGCGCCAGTCTTTGCATTGTAGATCACGACAGGACGCTGTGAAGCTGCCATCCTGCAAAACCCAGCAGTAGAAGTCCGGCGATGCGGCTGATCCACTGCATCACCGCGGCATCGATCCTGTGTTTGACGAGCGACACGCCGGTTGCCAGCGCAAGCCACCAGATCGCAGAGCCGAAGAAAACCCCGGATATCAGTATGCCCGCGGAACCAGGGTCCAATACGTCGCTGCCGTTCAGTGCCGCAAATATGGCAACAAAGGAAAGTATTGTCGTCGGATTCGCCAGGGTAAGCGCGAGGGTCGAGGCGAAAGCTCTAAGGGAATCCTTCGTCGTGGCGACCGTAACCGTTCGTTCCTCTGCCCCGGCCGTGAGAAACCGGATCCCCAACCAGCTCAGAAACACCATCCCAAGGAAGGCCATGGGCTTGGAAACGGAGGCAAAAGCCTGGGTTGCCGCTGAAAGTCCGAAGGCGCCAATCGCTCCATAAATCCCATCCGCCGTCGCCGCCCCCAGGCCACTGGCAATCCCCGCCCTCGCGCCCTGGGTCAGCGTACGCTGGATGCAGATCAATCCAATCGGGCCCACGGGGGCGGCAATGGACAAGCCGATAATCAGGGCCTTGCCGAAAAGTATCAGGTCCAAAATTCACTCCAGCCGGATTTTCCCTTGAACAGCCAATATTGTGTCAATCAATGGTTCGTTATTGAATGGCAAAATTACGGAATATCTACTTTGAACATAATGAAGCGTCAGTGGAATCCGGGAAACATCCGCTGAGCCGTTTCTGATCCCTCCCGTTTTTTCTGAGAATAAAATTCCTAATAATCAGGGATCATGCCCGGATTTCGGTAAAATAGCTTAAAGACCTGTATACAGGTGCCGTAAACAGGTGCTATATAATGGTCTTATCGTGAAACCTGGAGTCTGGCAGATTACATGTCCACAAAATTTTCCCAGGATGTCGTGCCTCTCACAGATTTGAAGATCAATCCGGGCCGGGTCGTCAAACAGGTTGCGGAGGCCCACCGGCCGGTGCTGCTGACCAGCCGCGGGCGAGGGGTTGCTGTTGTTCAGTCTGTCTCCGACTACGAGGAGGCCGTAGAGGAGCGCGCCTTTATGCGGGCCGTCGTGGCAGGGCTGGCGGACCTCGAGGCCGACCGGGAAGTGTCCCTGGCTGAAGCCAAGGCACGACTCGGGCTGGAGTAGTTGATGACCGCTATACCCATCCGTTTCACGGAAACCGCCCTTGCGGACCTCGAACAAACCATGCATCGGTATGCAGCACAAGAAATGCCTGATGCGGGGAAACGGTTCATTGCAAAGATTGTCGAGTACATAGAGGCGCTAAGTGACCAACCGGGTATCGGTCGGGTCGCGGCTGAGTTTGGCCAGCCGTTTCTGAGAGAACTCAACTATCTTCAGATGCGTATCGTCTATCTGAGAAAACCGAATCAGGTGCGGATTGTTCGAGTCTGGCGCAGCGGTTGAAAAGTTTATTTTGAATTCCAGGTCTACTGATACCGAGAATACATACAAAAATCATGGGTCGGCGGTATATCTGCTGGTTGTAAACCGAAAGAAATCCGGAGGAAAAAATGAGGACACGCCTTTTTCCATTTGCGCTGGTCATGTTGATATTTTCCCATGGGGCGTGGGCGGGGAAAGACGAGGTCTATTCTTCATTGTTCGGCGGGGCTATCCGTGGCTACGATCCGGTGGCCTATTTCACACGGGGTAAGCCGGTGAAGGGAAACAGTGACCATACGGTGGAATACAAGGGCGCGACCTGGAAGTTTTCGTCGGCGAAGAACAGGCTTGCTTTTGCCGGGATGCCTGAGAAATATGCTCCACAGTACGGCGGATACTGTGCGTATGCGGTCTCCCAGGGTTATACCGCATCCATAGATCCGGAAGCCTGGACGATCGTAGACGACAAGCTTTACCTGAATTACAACAAGGATATCCGGGCGAAGTGGAGCCGGGATATTCCCGGAAACATCGAAAAAGCCAATGCAAACTGGCCGGGGGTTCTTGGTTCGGGCTGATTGAGAGTTTAGTGAGGCTGTTGATTCACTCCGGACAGCACGCTCAGGTGGGTGCCGACGCAGTGGGCCAGTGCGTTCAGATCGTATCCGCCCTCCAGCATCGCGATCAGTCTGCCGTCGGCGTGACGATCAGCGACTTCCATCATCCGTTCGGTCATCCAGCCGTAGCAGCCGGTGGTGAGGTTGATCTGGGCCAGCGGGTCTGCGGCATGGGCATCGAAGCCGGCCGAGATCAGCACCATTTCCGGTTTGAACGCATCCACTTCGGGAAGTATCCGGTCAGTGAATGCCTGTTTGTAGTCCGCATCGTCTGAACCGGCACGCATTGGGCAATTAAGGGTTGCGCCGTTGCCCCTGCCCAGTCCCGTCTCGAAAGTGGCCCCGGTGCCGGGATAAAACGGATACTGGTGCAGGCTTACATAAAAGACAGAGGGATCTTCCTCGAAGGTGTGCTGGGTGCCGTTTCCGTGGTGCACGTCCCAATCCAGGATCAGGACTTTCTCCAGTCCGTGTTTTTCCTGCAGATAGCGCGCCAGGATGGCGATATTGTTGAACAGGCAGAATCCCAGGGCCATCTCATGCTCCGCATGATGCCCCGGCGGGCGCACCAGCCCGAAGGCGTTGTCGAGCGCCCCGGACATCACCCGGTCTCCCAGTTCCAGGGCACCCCCTGCCGCGAGCAGTGCGATGTCATAGGACTTGGGCGAGATGGCTACATCCAGGACGTCGAGGTGTGAATAGTGTTTGCGGCAAGCGGTTGCGGCTCTTTCGATATACTTCGGTGTATGAACCTGCTGTATCCATTCAGATTCAGCAGGTCGCGGCGAGACGTGCGCTATGTGGTCAAAATCAGGCTGTTTCTCCAGGTACTGCATGACCGCCGCCAGGCGATCGCTGCATTCCGGATGCCCGAAGCCGGTGTCATGCTCCAGATAGATGGGGTCGTACAGCAGTCCGGTGGTCATGGTCGCTGGCCTCCGTCGATAAACCTTAAATTTAGTATACCTATTTTCGCGGGCAGCATTGTCGCAAAGGTGAATGGATCGGGGTTTGCATGCCAGCTATTAGGTCCCGTTTCGAAGATCCCCGGAGTCAATCCCAGGACCCTTACCCGCAGGCAGCATCAGGGGCATCGGATCGAGCGCCTTACCCTGCCGGGATCGCTCGTCATCGGGAAGCACATCCATACCCGGTAACCTTGCTGCCCACCCAGAACAGAAAGCAACCTGAACACAGAACCGTCAGGGAGATGTACAGGAGCTTCGTGTATTTGTGGATATCACCAAGCCACTGGGTGTGACCTGCCGACTCGGTGAAGTAGAGCGCTGCGCCTGCAATAGCAATAACGAAAGCGGAAACATAGCTCCATACCGGAATGTCGGTGCGTTTGCCCCACAGGGAAAAAAAGATCACCGGCGCCAGGTACATGGACGCGGTGCCGCTGACCGCCACGGCGCTGAAGAGATCCTTGTTGCCGACGAAGACCAGGAGCAGGCCCGCCAGCATGAACAATGCCATGGTGAGTCGACCGTTTCGCAGACTGGAGTTCATAACCCCCATATCCACCGCCACCAGTTTTCCGGAACTGGAGAGCGTGCTGTCAAGGGTGGACATGGCAGAGATCACCAGGGCGGCATTGAAAAGCAGCATCGGAAAATCACCCAGCATCCGGGTCAGCACCAGGCTCATCGCTTCACCTGCCTGGGCGTTGGCACCGGCAAGTACACCAAGGGAGCCGAACAGGGTGATGCACAGGGCGCTTATCCACGCGGCGTTCAGGAAACTTCTGCGCGTGGTTTCCCTGTCGGCCAGGAATCCCCGATCCATCATGACCGGATCGTGCATGGGATAGCTCCAGATCTGCAACAAGGCCACCAGCATGAGGATCGGCCCCGGCTTGTCGATCCGAAAGGACTCGAACATCAGCGCATCCATCGTGAAGTGGCCCCCTGTCAACGTGAGGAGCATCAGCACCCCCAGCACTGCCAGGAAGATAAGCATCTGGAACAGGTCGGTGCGCAATGATGCGTGCAGGCCGCCTGTCATGGAATAGAGCAGGGTCACCGCCGCAAGCCCCACTACAGCGAGCGTGTAGGATTGGGTGCCGGCCGCACCGAACAGGATGCCGATCACCAGCAGGTTCGCAAACACCTCGCTGACCAGCCGGATACCGATGACAAAGTTATAACAGCGGGTTCCCCAGCGTCCAAAGCGATCGGAGAGGAAGGCCTGTACACTCTGATATCCCTGTTCGAAGCGCAGGCTGTCGATGATGCGGCCGCCAGTGAGAAAAGACAGATAGTAGGCGGCGTAGGCCAAGGTACCCCAGATGCCGTAATAAAAGCCCAGGATCGCGGCATTCATAAGAGAACGGGCGAAGATCCAGGTGGTTACCTGGGAGAAAGTCAGGGTCAGCAGTTCTGGCTTTCTGCCGTCCGGCGAAAGGCCCTTGAAAAAGGCTCCTTCACTTGCCGCTTTGGGGGAGATCAATACCGAAAAGACCGCAACGACCGCAACGATTGCGGGTAGTGCCAGATCCATGTGTCTACCTCTTTGTGTGCATCGGCGGACAGTATAACCATTCCGCCGGCAAGACTGCAGGGTGGTTATTTATCCGAGATTATTAAGGGATATGTGAAC
>JAQYVO010000119.1 GCA_030145425.1 Chromatiales bacterium
AGCGTCATGCCATTTTCCAAATCCGACAGCCTTTCTACGCCTTCCCTAAAGGCGGCGGTCTGAAACGTAGGGCGCGGATCACGCCCCGGCTTTTCGAGTTCGGAGATGATGTCGATAACGGTGGGCAGACCGAACTTCTCGTCTACATAGTCTGCTGGATTCAGCTTTTTCAGGACGGTGCTGTTGCCGACCAGGGAACGGATGTCCAGTTTAGTGTGGTCAATGATCTTTTTGACCACGGTGTAACTTTCGGGGTGCACCGCCGAAGCATCCAGAGGATTATCACCGTTGTGAATACGTAGAAAACCGGCGGCCTGTTCGTAGGCCTTGTTACCCAGACGCGGGATGGCTTTCAGGGTTTTGCGATTTCGATACTGACCCTCCCGATTACGGTACTCGACAATGTTATCGGCAACTGTCTGATTAATCCCGGCAACCCTGTTCAACAGTGAAGCGGAAGCAGTATTAACATCCACGCCCACACCGTTTACGCAGTCTTCCACCACGGCATCCAGCTTTCTGGCAAGTTGCAGTTGACTGACATCGTGCTGGTACTGTCCTACGCCGATGGATTTCGGTTCGATCTTCACCAACTCGGCCAGTGGGTCCTGCAGGCGGCGGCCAATGGATACGGCACCACGAATGGTCACATCCAGATCCGGAAACTCCCGGGCGGCGGTCTCCGATGCGGAATAAACAGATGCACCGGCTTCGCTTACCATGACCTTTTGCAGCTTGAGTTCGGGGTGCCGTTTCATCAAATCGCCGCAGAGCTTATCGGTCTCTCGGGATGCGGTGCCGTTGCCGATCGCCAACAGGTCAACATCGTACCTGGCAGCCAATTTCGCCAGCACTGCGATAGACGCATCCCACTGCTTGCGTGGTGCATGGGGAAAAATGGCTGTGGAATCCACGAACTGTCCCGTATTGTCGATGACCGCAATCTTGACCCCTGTGCGCAAGCCCGGATCGAGTCCGATGGCAGCCCTTTGACCGGCCGGCGCTGAGAGCAACAGGTCCTTCAGGTTACGGGCAAACACCACTATTGCATCATCTTCGGCCCGGCCGCGCAGTTGTGACAACAGTTCGGTCTCCATATGCATCTGCAGCTTCACGACCCATGCCCAATGCACCACTTCGGCAAGCCATTTATCGGCTGGACGGTTCATATTTCTGATGTTCTCTTTCCGGGCAATAATGGACTCGCAGGGGTGCGGTGCGCCTTCTTCATGTGGGGCTTCCAGCCGGAGTTGCAGCATCCCCTCTTTGCGACCTCGGAACATGGCCAATGCCCGGTGTGATGGCATTTTTCTGATCGCATCCATGTTGTCGAAATAGTCCCTGAATTTCGCACCCTCTGACTCTTTTCCCTCAACTACCGCGGAAACCAGTCGACCCTCCCGGCCCAGAAAAGAGCGCAACTCCCCAAGCAGATCGGCATTTTCGGCGAAACGTTCCATCAGGATAAACTTTGCGCCATCCAATACGCTCCTGGTATCGCCGAATGCCTCCTTGAGTTCGCCATCCTGGTGGATGAACTTCCCGGCCTCCCGTTCAGGGTCCAGGGTTGGATCCCCATGCAGGGCATCGGCCAATGGCCCAATGCCAGCTTCGATAGCGATCTGCCCCTTGGTGCGGCGCTTTTTCTTGTATGGCAGATAGAGGTCCTCTAGCCGGGTTTTTGTATCCGCCCCTGCAATCTCTCGCGCCAGCTCCGGCGTAAGCTTGCCCTGTTCCTCAATGATCTTCAGGATCGATGCGCGCCTGTCCTCCAGTTCGCGCAGGTAGGTCAGGCGCTCTTCCAGTGTGCGCAACTGCGTATCGTCCAGGCCGCCGGTTACCTCTTTCCGGTAGCGTGAAATAAAGGGCACGGTAGCCCCCCCATCAAGAAGAGTAACGGCGGCCTCTACTTGTCTGACGGCCACCTTGAGTTCATCGGCAATACGTTTATGGATACTGATCATGGTTCCTGTATTTCTTACTGATAGCGAATTTGATCGTGACTATTCGTCGTGAGTTTCCTGGCCGTACTCTAATCTGGAACGTTGTCGACTTGAAGCACTAAAAAGGGTGTGAGTGAAATCTATTCCATCCGACCCCTTTTCCTCAAACCATCCCCATAGCGCATGTCATTTCGCAAAATAATTGCGGGATATCACACAGCAATTGCGTGGAATAACATAACAATTTGATTTAATTGACTATTTTGATCTTGCTCAATTTTGAAACGAATTGGATTGAGTAGGATTCGGCTGTCTATCAGTGGCGGGGCGCACCTTATAAATCAATCCTCGGCACCCAGATCCACTGAAGGCCCCTGCACCCTAATTACAATAAAAGGCCGTCCTCCATGAACATCAACAGCTCAAGAAAATACCCGGGGGTTTCCCTGTCGGCAGGTGTACTGATACTGCTGGCGGGAAGCAGCATCGCGTATGCCGAACAGGGAGAAAAGGCCGAAGAAGCCAAAAAACCTGCAATCGACACTATCAGTGTGACTGCCACACGCATCGAACGTGCAACCAAAGACGTACCAAAAGCCATCAGCGTGATAGACAGCGAGCAGATTGAAGGGGCGAAAATGATGAACATCAAGGACGCCATACAGGGCGTTCCCGGCGTTCTGATCGACTCCAAGAACGGCGGCTATGATGTGCGCCTGATTATTCGTGGTGCGGGCCAGAAGGCTAACTACGGGGTACGTGAGATCATGGTGCTGCGGGACGGCGTGCCCATGACCGACCCTGACAGCTTTTCCCGCTTCGACTACTTCGACACCCAGGATGTGGAACGCATCGAGATTACCAAGGGCCCCGGCTCTCTGTACGGTGCAGGGTCCGCGGGCGGTACGGTTCAGATCATTTCAAAATCGGTATTTGACTCGACCGGCGACCGGATCAAGGTGGGGGCCGGTAACTTCGGCGCACTGAATCTGAACCTCAGGGTTTCCGGCGATATCAATAACGAGAATGCGATGGCCCTCACCGCATCTCATCGGAGATTGGATAACGACTGGCGGCGCTGGAACGAATTCGACACCACCCAGGCAGGCTTGAAGCATGGACTGATGCTGGACGACGGCAGCACCCTGGAGTCCGAGTTGAGCTATTCGGAAGCCAACCTGCAACTACCCGGGTCGATGAGCGAGGAACAGTACCGGGAGTTCCAGGATACGGGCGAGCAAAACGAAACCCAGGATGCCTGGAAACACTCCGGCCGCTACTCCAAGATCCTGTTTTTCAATTCCAGGCTGGAGAAGGAGTGGGGGAGCCTGCTGTTCAAGCCCCGTATCTACTACAACCACTGGACCCACTTCCATCCGGTCACGGGCAAGATCAATGACAACGATGATGGGACCGATGTGTTCGGCACGGACCTCGAATTCGTCCATAAACACCAGCTGCTGGGTGAAAGCACCCTGGTCGCCGGTGTAACGGCACGGGTGGAGGATACCGATAATGCGAAGAAGTACGAATACAGGGATGTGGTAACCATCCCTTTCGGCCCCCAGGCCGGAAGAATCATCGCCACGCTGTCGGATGCCGAGGGCGACCTGATGGAGGTCCAGAGCGCAACCAACTCGCTGTACGGCATCTATTTTCAGGAGTCTATGACGCCCGCCGACCGCTGGCTGGTGGATGTCAGTTTCCGCTACGACCATTCAAGGTTTGATATCGATACCGATGAAATTACCGCTTTTGACTACGCCACAGGAAAATACGTGCCGGGTGTCGGTAAATACAAGATCGACAAGACCTTCAACCTCCTCTCCCCTCAGATCGGCGTAAGCTATTCGCTTACCCCCGCATTGAATCTGTTCGGCACCATCGCCAGTTCCGACCAGGTACCGTCGGAAAACGAGATCAAGGAGAATCCGGGCCTGGATGCCTCCACCGCCACCAACTTCGAAGTAGGCCTGAAGGGACGCAGCGGCCGCTGGTCCTACGATACCTCGGTCTACTACACCAACGTCGACGACGAAATCGTCCCCATCCTGCTTGATAGCCACACGTCATTCCAGAATGCAGGCCAAACCAAGAAGAAGGGCTTCGAATTCGCCGGCGACTACGAAGTCATCCAATGGCTGCGCCTGGGCGGCAGTTATGCCTACAGCGACTACACCTACGACGATTTTACCGAGCTGGTCAACGGCAAACCGGTTGACCGCTCCGGCAACCAGATGCCCTTCGTACCCCGACATCAGTACAGCCTGTTTGCGGACTACCGCCATCCCAAGGGTTTCAAGGCAAGGGTGCAGGCCAACTCCTGGGGCCCGTACTACATGGATATAGCGAACACCGAAAAATACGATGGCTACGATTTTGTCACCAATCTGTCACTGGCCTACGAAACTGGCCCACACACTGTCTCGCTCAATGTCGACAACCTGTTTGACAAGCTTTACGCCACTGAGGTGAAGAAAGATGCCCGCGGCAAGAAGTACTATTCTGCGGCGACCCCGCGGGCTGCCATGATCACCTACAGTTTGGCCTTCTGACGGGGAGATCCGATGAACGCAAACATCTATCCTGCAGCCTTCGTTCTGATGTTCTGTTTCATGATGCCAGCTCCGGATGTAGTCGCCCAGACCGCGGCCAAACCTGGGTCCGGGCCTGAGCATACTGCCGAACAGCATCGCCGTGGTCCCAAGAAAATAGCACTGACTGACAGCAAAGGGGCTGTCGCACGGTTGTGGAAACCGGACCTGACCACCCTGCCACTGACAGTGGAGCACGGTAACATCACCCTGCCCCGTACCGGTGTCGATAACTACCACGCGGTGGTCGTTGAGAAAGACAGGGTTGATCTGAAAGAGGTGCTCATCCGTTATGAGTATATGCACGGTAAACCCAGCGGTCACAGCACCAGCGAACTGACCGCTGCTGAAAAAACGCCCTTCGAGATCGTTCCGGACCCGGTTCCCCGGGAGCACCAGCACTACCGCTCCGATCAGCGCTGGAGGTTTTTCCTGCGCTTCAAAGGCACCCCGGCAGCCGGTATCCCGGTGACCCTTGAGACCAGCCATGGGACCCGTGTGAACGCCGTCAGCGACAGCGAAGGGGAATTCAGTCTGCACATCCCGGACGACTTCCCTGATCTCAAGGAAGGAGAGCGGGATAAACGCACCGCGGAGTTCAGCATCAGCGCTGAAACGAAAGACAATGGAATCCTTTACCGGACCATGCTCAGCGCAGAGTATCGGGTCAACCCCAGCCACTGGCAATCCTCTGGGCTGGGCGTGGCCGTCACCGGATTCGGCATGCTGGCGGGCGTACTTTTGGGCAGCATCGGATTAACTGAAACAAAGAGGAAGGCGCGATGAATCCGATGAAAAACCTTTCGGTCATCCGAAAACTGGTGCAGATCACTGCCTTCATCTTTTTCGTATATGGCGGCACGCTCACCGGCTACTACCTGGCAGACAAGGTCACCGGCGCCCTGCCCGCACTGAGTTGCGCCTATGACATGCAGGGTTCGGATCTCTGCACCCTGATCCCTTTTCAGCACCAGATGGACCACCGTCTCGGCGAGGCGATCGCCGGCGGCGGCAATCTGATGATGGGTCTGATGCCCACCCTGATCACCCTGGGCACCTTCCTGATCCTGTTCGTCTTTTTGAACAAGGCTTTCTGCGGCTGGATCTGTCCCCTGGGCACATTTCAGGAGCTGCTGCACAACCTGGGTCAGAAACTGGGGCTGAGACGACGGGAATCCCTCGACCAGGGGCTGGTACATCGCATGCGACCGGTAAAGTGGTTGATCCTGCTGCTTCTGGTGTTCGGGTTTCCCTTGATGACCGGCATCGGCTGGGTCAATCACGACCTGGGGGATCCTTTCTGCAGGATCTGCCCGAGCCGCATTCTCACCACCCTGGCCACCGGGGACAGCAGTCAGCTCTATCTGGACAACGCCAACACCACCACCCTGGTGCTCTCGCTGATCGCAGACTTTATGTTTGGTCTGATGATCGCCCTGTCGCTAACCATACGCCAGCCCTTCTGCCGCACCTGCCCGATGCTGGCCCTGCATGCAGTCTTCCGCAAACTGGGGCTGTTGCGCCTGGTGAAGAACGCGACGCCCCGCTGCGACAGATGCGGTCTCTGCGCCAAGGCCTGCCCAATGGATATCAGTGAGATCCACACCGAGATGCAGAGGCGGGACGTCACCTTCGAGGACTGCACCCTCTGCGGCCGGTGTGTCGAATTCTGTCCGTACAAGGATGTGTTGCAGCTGAAATATGCCATGATTCCGGTGTTCTCTGCCGATCCGGCCTATTTCAAGCCGCGCAAAAGGGCCCAGCGCAACTGGGAGCAGAACAGCCTCCTTTCGATACTGAAGAGTGGCCATGCCACTCTGAAGCCAAAGCAGTCATGATGCCCCTGGAACCGGTCACGCTCAGCTTCAGTGCCGCGCTGCTGCTGGGCCTGAGCTTCGGCTCCGGCCCCTGCAACATCGCCTGCCTGCCCTATCTGGGCCCGGTATTCATGACCAGCAGTGAGGGGATTCGAGGTTCATGGCGCACCCTGCTCCCCTTCTCACTGGGAAGGCTGACCGGATACGCCCTGCTCGGCGCCGGCGCCGGTGTGGCAGGTCTGTTCGTTCAATACTGGATTGCCGGCCCGTGGGTCCGCTGGCTGCTGGGGGCTGCCACCATCCTGGTGGCCCTTTCCATTCTCCGGCGACAGCGCTGTACACCTGCCGCCTGCGGGCATCCACAGGACAAGAAAACAGTTGAGGTTGAAATCACCGGGAAGCCTGGTCCTCACAAGGCCATGCTACCGGGAGGCCTCTTTCTGATGGGTACAGGCATGGCGCTCAATCCCTGTGCGCCACTGACCACGGTAATACTGGCAGCAGCTACCACCGCAAGCGCCCTGGCCGGACTCTCCCTGGGCCTCGGCTTCGGTCTGGGCGCAGTGATACTGCCCACCTTGATCTTTGCCCTGGGGGTTGCCCACTTTGGCAGCCAGGTCCGGGAACACCTGGGCCAATGGCGCCGCACCCTGGAAAATGCCAGTGTCGGATTACTGCTGCTGCTTGGAACAGGAACCGCACTGGGGTGGATAGCGCCATGAATCTCATCGATCTCCTGCACAAAGGCGGACCCGTGATCTGGGTCCTTGCAGCCTACTCTTCCATTGGCCTGGCCATCGTTCTCGAGCGCTACCTTCTATTCATGAGACTGCGTCGACTCCCCAGGCACTTTGCCAGTCAGCTCAATCACCTGCTTGATCAACCGGACGCAGAAAAGCGGGTTTCGGGTCTGAAAGGGCCTGAGGCGCATGTCATTCAGGCAATGGTCGAGGCCGACCGCCAGGGCGTGAAGGATCTTCAGAATGTCGGAGCCCGGGTCTGCGCCCAGGAACAGCAGCGCATGGAATTTGGACTGCCCACTCTCGGCATCCTGGGGAACACCGCCCCGCTGCTGGGCCTGCTGGGCACCATTACCGGCATGATCAAGGCCTTCATGGTAATCGAGGAGGCGGGAGGCAAGGTGGACGCCCAGGCACTGGCTGGCGGCATCTGGGAGGCGATGATCACAACCGGGGTGGGCCTGACTGTCGCCATCCCGCTGGTGATACTGCTCCACTTTCTGGAAGGTGCGGTGGACCGGCGCGGGCAGTCAATGCAGAGCTGTAGCGCACTGCTGCTGGAACGTCGATCGAGAAGCTGTCTGCCGGAAGCCGAGCAACAGCCCCAGCAGTGGGAGAAGGTGACCAATGGGCTTTGAACGGCGACGGCGTGCCAGTTCCGTACTCAATCTGACGCCTCTTATTGATATCGTTTTTCTGCTGCTGGTCTTCTTCATGCTGACCTCCCACTTCATCGAGGATCAGGCGATCGACGTCGACCTGCCCAAAGCAAAAAATGGCAACGAGGCCATTGAAAGGGAGTATGTCGAGGTCGTCGTCAATTCAAATGGCGAACTCCTTGTCGATGGCAAAGAGGTTCAGCTGGAGCATCTCGAGGAGACCCTCAGAGGAGCCTTGCACGCACCTGAAACAAGGTTCGTGCGACTTCGAGGCGACCATGAGGCCCGACTGGGCCTGGCCGTATCCGTTATCGATGCCGCCCGGGCCGCTGGCGCCGAATCACTGGACATTCTCACCCGGCAACCATGAGACTCAGCAGGGGGGGTTGGTGGTTTCTGGCCATCACACTGTCGGTAACGATCCACGGACTGCTTTTTCTCAATCTGTCCAAGCGCAAACTGCTGGCCTCCCCGATAGAAAGCCAACCCGTTGAATTGGCCCATGTAAGTCTCACTTTTCTGAAGCCACTGCCTCAGCCTCCTGAGCCTGAGCCCGAGCCCGAACCCGAGCCCGAACCCGAGCCCGAGCCCGAACCCGAGCCCGAGCCCGAACCCGAACCCGCACCCGAGCCAAAACCCAAACCCAAACCCGAGCCCAAACCCGAGCCCAAGCCCAAGCCTGTGGCACCGATGCCACCTCCCCCAGTGCCATCCCAGAGACAGAATCCACCTGAAAAACCGGTGAGTAAGGCAGAGCTCAGAGATCGATACCTGGCCGCCCTGCTGGCGCGCATCGAGAAACGCAAGTCCTACCCCAAAGCTGCGCGGCGACGTGCCATCGAAGGAGCGGTCACGGTTTCATTCACCGTGAACTGTGACGGCTCCATCGGTGAGGTCAACATTCAGAAAGGGCATAAGCTATTGAAGCGTTCTGCGGCTAAAGCCATCCATCTGGCCCAGCCCTTTCCGCAACTGCCGGTGGAGGTCAAGTGTCCGCTTCCGGTCAACTATGCCATGGCCTTTGAGTTGCAATGACTTGCGGAGATCCCACTTCATGTGGCCGGCTGACATTCTACTAATCGATCATGAAAAGCCTTGCTTCAGTCAATAAGAGATAATCGCCGCAAGCCAGCGAGATAGTGCTCACTGCGATCCGGGCTAGCGTAAGGTTTCCAGGAGGCTTTCATGGTAATAAATCCGGGGCGCAAACGATCACATTCCTCTAGAGCAATCTGAGCTTTAGAAAAATGATCAAGTGGCTTAAAGCAAGATCAAAACCGCTTTCCTTTGGGCGGATAAGCTAGCCTTCTGATGCTTGCCAACTGCCCCGCCGTGATTCAACATGGCGGGGCTTTTTTTGTGTCAGTTTTTTTCAGATTACGGCTGATGACTTCATTAACCATAGCAAGAGATTTATTCGGGGACTGGGTTTAGTTATATACTCAAGATTCATTAGGCCAGAAAACAGACTAGGTAGCGATACCATCCGCCAGATACATACAGCTCATCTGATGCTTCAAATATTCTCACCAATTCAAGCTCCTATGGAGCAAGTTAGGTTTGATAGTGGAAACTGAACAAGGTAAAGGAAAGACTCTTTGGGATATAGCCTGCAGTATCGCTCCTGGCTTGAAGAATCTAAGCCAATACGAACGTTCCTGGTTTAACCACGATCTGGCCGCGGGACTTTCGGTGGCAGCGATCGCCCTCCCCGTAGGTATTGCCTATTCCGAGCTGGTGGAGGTGCCGGCTATAATCGGCATGTATTCGGCCATCTTTCCCCTGCTGGCTTACGCCCTGTTCGGCTCTTCCCGCCAGTTGATGACCGGCCCTGACGCCGCCACCTGCATCCTGGTTGCGGCAGCGCTGGTACCGATGGCAGCGGGCGACACCGACCGCTATATGGCTTTAATGGTCGCGCTCACCCTGATGACCGGTGTGCTTTACGTTCTGGCGGGTTTTGCACGACTGGGATTTATTGCCAACTTCCTGTCACAGCCGATTCTGGCGGGCTTCCTCAACGGCATTGCCCTTTACGTTATCGTCGGTCAGCTACCCAAGCTGTTCGGTTTCTCCGTCGATGGATCAGGATTCCCCCAGCAACTCATGGGACTGGTCATGGGCTTGGAGCAAAGCCACATACCGACCCTGGTGCTGGGTGTGAGTCTCTTGGTGACCATGATCCTGCTGAGACGTATTCTGCCTAGAATTCCAGCTGCCCTGATAGTGGTAATACTTGGAATCGTCGCCGTTATGTCACTGGACCTCCAGAAGCAAGGAGTGGCTGTGATCGGGCAGGTTTCAGCAATACTTCCCAGTTTTCAGCTGCCTCACCTCAGCCTGTGGGAATTCGGCACCCTGTTGTTGGATGCAGCAGCCATTGTACTCATTAGTTTTACCAGTGGCGTGCTTACAGCAAAAAGCTTCGCCCGCCGAAATAGATATGAGATAAACCCGAATCAGGAACTTCGTGCCTTCGGGGCTTGCAATATAGCAACCGGATTGGCTCAGGGTTTTCCGGTAACCGGCGCGGACTCCCGCACCGCCGTCAACGATGCCATGGGTGGAAAGACCCAGTTGGTAGGCGTAGTGGCAGCCGGTACCATGCTGCTGATCATATTAGTATTCACCGAGCAGCTCGCCTTCGTTCCCAATGCTGCGCTGGCGGCGGTGATTATCGTCTCGGCGGTTGGATTGGTCGACGTTGCGGCCCTGCGTGACTTATATGAGATCAGTCACCGGGAATTCGCCATCTCATTCGGTACAACCCTGGGAGTACTGGTTTTCGGGGTGCTGCCGGGTGTCATCATGGCGGTCCTCCTATCGCTGCTCTGGCTGTTGTCTATCACCTCACGGCCCCATGATGCGGTACTGGGTCGGATACCGGGCATGAAGGGTTTCCATGACCTCGCGGACTACCCGGAGGCAGAAACAGTGCCGGGACTGGTTCTTTACCGCTTCGACTCCAACGTGGTGTTCTACAACGCGGATTACTTCAGAGAGCGTATACGGGAAATAGTCACGACCTCGGAAACGCCGGTTCAGTGGGTGGTTCTGGATGCCAGCAGCATCAATGTGGTGGATGCCACGGCGATTCAGAAGGCGGATGAGTTGAAACAGGAACTCGCCGACAACGGTATAGTATTTGCGATAGCACGTGGGAAGCCACATATTGGAAACTTCTTTAAAAGCGCATGGTGGGACCAAAGGCGTGAGGAGCGCGAAGCGTACACTTTCATTACTCTAAAAAGTGCGGTACAGGCCTTTAATAAGATGGTAGCCGATGGAAATACAAAGACGTTGTCAGAAAAATCTCAAACTACAGAGCCCAAGAATGCAGACCAGGCCGGGTCACAATAACCAGGTGTGTTGCAACTTGACTATGCACTCGTTCCTCTTGTGATCCGTCTTGATCAGTAACAATGAGAAAAGTTGCAATAATAACCGGATCCAGCAAGGGGATTGGAGCAGCCACTGCAATTCGCCTGGCGTCCGATGGCTATGATGTATGTGTTAACTATCTATCGAATGAAAACGCGGCCGATGAAGTTGCCCTAATTGCAAAATCGTATGGGGTAAATGCGATATCAGTTAAAGCTGATATATCTTCAGAGACAGACGTAAAACAACTATTCGAAAAAGTTGGACGGGAACTTGGAAACCCCTATGCACTTGTTAATAATGCGGGAATACTTTTCCGACAATCCCGTGTTGCAGAAATGAGTGCTGAAAGAATCAACCAAGTGTTAAAGACAAACGTTACGGGCTATTTTCTCTGTTGCAAAGAGGCCATTATTCGCATGTCAACAAAAAATGGCGGCCATGGCGGCGTCATCGTTAACGTATCTTCAGCTGCCTCAAGAATTGGTTCCGGCGGTGAGTATGTAGACTATGCCGCATCCAAGGGGGCGATAGATACGTTAACACTTGGCCTGGCTTCGGAGGTCGCGGAAGAGGGAATTCGCGTTAATGGTGTTCGCCCTGGTTTCATATATACGGACATACATAAATCAGGGGGTGAGCCAAATCGAGTTGATCGACTAAAAGAAATTTTACCTCTCAAACGTGGAGGTCAACCTGAAGAAGTCGCTGCTGCCATATCATGGCTGGTTTCCAGCGAGTCCAGCTACACAACAGGCTCTTTTATCGAAGTATCTGGTGGCCGATAAATACCCATGCGATTCCTCTTCCGCCTAATTCTCTGGCTAATCCTGCTTAGCCCCTTCGCCCTTGCTACCGCTGTTTGGTTCGCCCTGGACAAAACACCAGAGGTCGGTGTCCAGCGCCAACTCAGTCACCAGGATATAGCCCGTGCCCGTACCATAATAAAGCGCAACGACCCGCGCCAACTCCCGGCGGGCAGCCGGCAGACAGTGCGGGTGAACCAGACAGACCTGAACCTGGCGGCCAACTATCTACTGCAGCAGGTGGGTGGCGCTGCCCGTGTCGAGATAGGTTACGGTAGCGCAGACCTGATTGCCACAGCCCGCATCCCGAAGCTGCCGATCAAGCCCTATCTCAATATTCACGTCACGGTTGTGGACACGGATGGGGTACCGCAGGTGCAAGGGCTGCGCCTGGGACAAGTGCCCGTCCCGAACTTCCTTACCAGCCTGCTGGTACACTTTGCACTTAAGCAGACCTACGATACATCCCGGTACCAGTTTGCCGAAGAGGTGGTGCAGAATCTGGACCTGAAACCAGGGCTGGCCGCCATCACCTATGTTTGGCAGCCCGACCTGATCGAACGTGCCCGTGACAGTCTGCTCAGCGGCACTGTCCGCGAGTCCCTGGTCATTTATTACAATTACTTGGCCGCCTTGCATAAAAAGGGCGTAGCCCGCAACGGTTCGGTTGCCGGTGCGCTCAAGCCCCTCTTCGCGGAGGCTGAACGACGTTCTCAGGTAAGCGACCCAGCGGAGGAGAACCGTGCCCTGCTGCTTGTGCTCGGGGCTTGGTCCAATGGACGGGGCATGGATAAGCTGGTACCACAGAACCAGCGCCAAGGTCGCCTGTCATCTTACCGGCTGACGTTGGAAAATCGCAAAGACTTCGGCCAACATTTTCTTACTTCTGCCGCCCTGGTCAGTGCCGGCGATACCTCGCTGTCCGACGCCATCGGACTGTTCAAGGAGGTCAAGGATGCTGATACCGGCAGTGGCTTTAGTTTCACCGATCTGGCCTCGGACCGCGCCGGTACCCGGTTCGGTAAGCTGGCGACGAATTCTGTCGAACAGGCGCGGCGGGTACAGATGTTGCTCGCAGCCGGGATTGAGGAGACAGATTTCATGCCTCGTGTCCGTGACCTGCCCGAACACATGAAGCAGGCCGAGTTCGAACGTCGTTTCGGAGGCGTGGGAAGCCCGCGCTACAACCAGGTCAAGGATGAAATAGAACGACGGTTAGCCGCCTGCCGCCTTTACCGAGGCACCTGAGTCAGACGCATTGAACTGGATTAGGTTGCACGACTGCCTGCTGGCCGGAACACTTGGTAAAACCGCTTGAAGCGCCCGGGTGACATGATGATCAGTATGTTGCCTATAAGCACCAGAGTGACACCGAAAGCAGCTTCCAATGACCACTGATAGCCTTCAAACAGGGTAGAAATCCCCAGTGCCACGATAGGGAACAGAACCATGGCATAGGCAGCTCGTTCCGCACCGATACGGCCTAGAAGCGTCAAGAAACTGCCGAAAGCCAAAACCGATCCGAACAGGGCCAGATAGAGCAATGAGCTGGTGTATGCCAATGTCGGCTCATAGTTGAAGGGGACGCCCTGAATCAAAGCTATTACGGCGAGAGCCGCCGAACCATAGGCCATACCATACGCGTTGGTCTGTACGACAGGAAGATTCGCTTGCTGATTTCGGGTGGAGACCATGTTGCCCAGGGATGCAATAAAGGTTCCCAGCAAACTTAGCAGCATACCTTTCAAGGTCGTGCCATCAACCTCCAAGCTGGATAACTCAGGCAAGAAAACAAAGCAGATACCGACAAGCCCTATCAACGCCCCCGCCAGGACAGAAACCGTGGTTCGCTTACCAAAGAACAAAGCACCATTGGCGATGTTCATCAACACAATGGTGGAAAACACGACCGCGATCAGACCGCTGGTCAGATCAGAGGTGGCCCAATAAACCACCAGATAGTTGAATCCAAAAAGCGTTAGACCCTGGCCGAGCATCCACAGGTGCTGCCGAAATCCAAATCTCATTGGCAACCCCCGAAGCCAGCACCATACCATCAGGATCAAAGTTGCCAGTGCGAATCGGTAAGCAACTGAAACCTCCGTCGGTACCTCCCCCAACTGAAATTTGATCGCAAAGAAGGTAGAGCCCCAGATAAGCACCGTAGACAGGTAGAGGGTGACAGTGTGCTTGAGCATTTGGTGACAATCTTCCGGGTATAAAAATGGCCTGACGACGTTATACGCTACTTCTGATTATTATCAAAACGTATTATTATTATGATTATTATTACGATCACTAATACACAAATATGGCTCGTGACATTGATATCCGTCTTATTCGCACATTTCTGACCGTTGCGGAATCCGGGGGAATGACCTCAGCCGCAACCTCCCTGAACCTGACTCAAGGAGCCGTCAGCCAAAAGATCAAACGTCTGGAAGCTCTGTTCGGGGCTGAGCTTTTCGAGCGAAAACAAAAAAAGCCACGCCTTACGCCTGAGGGCGAACGCCTTATGGCAAGGGCATATCGCATGATCTCCTTAAATGACGATACCTGGCATTTGATGACCCAGCCCGCGTTCACCGGAGGATCAGCTGGAGAGCATCTGCTATCGCCGCATTATAGATGTATTGAAGTCGCTCCTATTTCTGTGTCAACTCAATCAATCTATCTAATTGTTCCTCCTCAGGCACTAGTTTTCCATCATGATAGAACAACACCAACTTAAGCGGCACATCGTTCCAGGCCAGTTTAGCAACATGATCCGGGCTGATGCTATAACGTCCAAATGTCTTCTCTGTTGGCCAGTCTATTGTCGGGTATGAAACATAGGCTAGTTCTGAGCAAACAATCTTATCCGTGGTGTTAACGTCAAAGTTAAAATCGTATTTTTTTCCGATTTGACGGAAGGCCATAGTAAGGGCTTGCCTGTTAAGCTGATTCTTATTGCCATCATTGAACACGGGTCTGAGAATGGCAAGATCATCAATATTCATGAAATCATCTAGTTTGCTAAGCTGTACACCTGAACGGAGTGCCTCAATGATTTGATTCTCATCTTTAGATGTTGGATCAGCTTCATTTTCTATTAATGCACTATAGGGTTTAACATAATTGTCACCCCATACACCCAACTCAACTAACTCTGCCGTGGTCCCAGTCCAGATGGCAACATGACCGAAATGTCCGGGGATTAGTTTGTCAGTCAAACGAAACGGCGTTTTCTCTAAAAGAATATCAAGTGGCTGAAGCTTAGATTGAATATTTTTCTTGGCTTCTTGATTCCCATACAACTTACCCTTTCGGGATTCATAAAGACCAATGGTATTACCGAAGAGTCTGCTCAGCAGATCAATACCGTCCTTGGATGCTTCGTGTAGCAGATCAAATGTCCCTCGTTCTAATGTGAATATTTTCTTCGCAGCAATTTCTTTGACCTGGGTCTTTTTTACATAATTGTATGCGGGGCTGGACTCAATTAATAACTGTAAGTAAGCGAAATCTGAGTCTTCATGAATTGAAAATAATCTCTCCTTTTCTTCTTCAAAATAATTAATCACTTTTCTTATTCGATGACGAGTTTCAATGGAACTTGCATTCAAAGTCATTTCCATCAGTCTATTCGCGACCAAGCCGAAGCCCATATCTGGATCATTAAGAATTTTCCGCAATCGACTATCCTGCTCGAACATAACTGCCCCTAAGAGATAATTATCGTAAAGCGTCAATGCGGCGGCAAGTGACAGCATCGATCCTTTCAATCTCATCTCCGGAGAAACGCCAAATTCGACTACCGTAGAATCGTCGATTTCAACTGCACACTCATATGCATGGGCAATGTCGTAAAGTTCTTCGCGAATCTCAAGGTAATCTTCAGTCCCCCGTTTCAAAATGAACAGATCACGACTACGAAGTGGCTTATCTCGATTATCCCTGAGTCGGCTATAGACTTTGAGCATTTGAGAGCGGGCCACCAAACTATATTCGACTAAGGACTGAAGCTCTTCGAGATCTTTTCGGAAAATTTCCTCTGGATCGACTCCGTTAGAGAAGGTCACGGCAAGTTGGGAGAAGCAGGCCTCTTCATTTTCCTCGAGGCTCATCCGAACATCTATGAAGGTATCCACTGCATAGCACAAAAGAATAGCCAGGATTCCGAAGCTGAGTGTTTTTATACTATTTTTAACCATTAGTAAGTATCAAAGTTCTAAATGTTCGAAGCCGGTTCCATCTCTTCCTTCACTCATACTACAATCTCATATTGTGTCTCTTCACTCAGAACAGGTGGATAAATGCACCCCTCAATGAGGATAAGAGTCAAAAAGAAGCTGCTGATATGCCGCAGACCAGACATGCCCAGCCTCATCTTTTTCGATGCACTCCTGCTATATAATTATAGTCTTAAATAACTTGAACTGAATGGCTCGAATTTGCCGCTACCAGACCGTAGTTACAGGAAGGTCAAATTCTTTACGATTGCAGAGAATGAAAAATGAAACGATTATGGTTGTCGAACGCATTGTGTTTTTATTTGGCTAGCATCACTGGACAGGTAGGTGCGACTGAACCGATGCTCGACAGCAGCACGGTCGACCGAGGCCGCTATATCGCGCAAGTATCGGGCTGCAACGATTGTCATACGCCTGGTTACCTCCTAAACAATGGCAACGTCCCCGTGGAACAGTGGCTAATCGGTGACAGTTTCGGTTGGCGTGGCCCTTGGGGGACAACCTATCCTCCCAACCTTAGATTATTCGTCAGTAACATGACTGAAGATGAATGGGTAATAACGGCTAACTCGCTGAAGCGCAGGCCACCCATGCCATGGTTCAACCTAAATGCAATGTCGAAACCAGACTTGCGTGCGCTCTACCAATTCATGCGTTCTCTAGGTGATCCAGGGCAACCTGCTCCGGCATATCTGCCACCTGATGAAGAACCCAAAACACCCTACGTATTGTTTCCGTCGCCACCAACTAAAGACTAACCGGTCTATTGTTAAAAGGGATTGAATAACCGGGTAAGAAGAAGGCAGATTCCCGGGGATAAGCCTTTGACAATATCAGAGGATCAGCCTGACACCATCCGCCGCAGATCAGCCTTGGTGCCGGATTTCGCCTGATACCTGTATACTGTGACTGTCACACAATTACTCCGGGGAATTGGCTATGGCACTTCGAAAAACTGACGACATCGATATTGAGTGGTTACGCTTATACCTGCAAAGGAAATATAGCTCCGATGTGCTGAATAAATTCGATCAGGACTGCGCCGACTATGAGGCCGGTGATATCATTTATGATCCACTCGGAGCACTACAGCGCAGATTCGGCAAGGATCAGTGGAGGCAACTGCGCGCGGCATGGCGGAAGTACCGAAACCGGGAGCAGAACATCACGAGCCCCGTTGACGTACCCACTCACGCAGCCTATGCCATAGGCAAGCTGCGGGAGGCTTGTCGGAAACATGATGTGGATATGGGTGATGCCATCATGGTACTGGCTACACAACTCAACCTGCCAGATGACGACAATAATATAATTTTAAGGGAGGTTCGGGGTTTCAGGCGCGTTCTCGACAGGACGCAAAGTGATTAATCGAGCTGAATCTTGTCAGCAACACAGTCTATCGCGAAGTCCATGAATAAACCGGTGTTGTAGCCCGAAAATCTGGGTGCCGCAACATGCGGGGCTATTCGCTGATTCACCGGCACTTGGACTGGAAAGGTCGTTCCATGTTGCTATCGAACACTGGTTCAGTGTTCGTGGTACCTAATCGACTTTTAATATTCCCTACACGCCACCAGACTTGAGTTGCACACCAACGAACCATTGTTCCGTTCCGTTGACGTCGTCCTCGCCGGTCGGGCGGCTCCAGCGCACTTCACCTGCAAGGAAAAACCTGCCGGGTCGTGGGGAGACATCGACCCAGAGGTCGAGCAGTGAGCCAGTGGGCACAGGTGCGCTGGTGCGAAACTGAATGCCACCAACAGATAGGTTGACAGCCGTGCAAGAGATCGTGGACCCGACCATATCGGGTTTGTCTTCCGACAAGACCACCTGCGAGAACAAACGGTCATCGATATCCATTCGAGGATGCATACGCTTGTCACTGGAATGGCGCCCCCTGGGGCGCGCGGAGTTAAACTGGATGATGTTGGAGGTCATGTTGGCTCTCTCCTGCCCTCGCTCGTCTCGATATTTTTATGTCTGACCGGGCTTCGCACCCAATCGCTATACCAATGACTACGCCAGATTCATGCCAAAAAGACTCTATTGCATAGATTCCCCTTTAATAACTGATTGTTATGGGACATACGTAATCAATAATATGATGGATTGCGGGCAGGTCCAGTTGCCCTAGATTGTCACCTTTTAGACCCGTTTGTGTGACGTAATCCGTCACTTTCACCAGAATTTGCACTCTAGCCGTCGACCAATCAACCCTCGAAGCGCTCGGTTTTCTGGCCTTGTTTTCCACCCCGGCACTCAAACCCCGTGTCAACCCGACGCGCTTTCATGCGGGGTTTCCATTCGCGCTCCCCGCCAAAGCGGACTGTCAAATCCAGGAATTGATCTCTCGCAGTCGGCCAGCAGGAGTTGACCTGCATCATGCAGAATACTGGGCCAAGGGTATTTCCCAATTTTATTTATGGACAATAAGACTAAAATTCCCAAAGATTGTTCATCGAAGACTCACGGTGGAAGACTGAAGGGCTCTTGGCAGCACCACTTTTTGCAGGTTGATAGATCACTGCCAACAGAGTTCCCGAGACCTACCCAGGTAACCGGTGGTAACGACAACTAAATGGAAGCGACCTGCGAGAACCGACACAGCGCCTTCGAACGTCCTTCTCCTTCAGCCCGCTTCCAATGCCGAAAGTCTGGACGAACGCTTAGCCGACTAGAACTTCTTCGGTGATCTGATCGATCTGATCAACCGGGATTTTATTTTGGGGAATTGAAGCCAGCCACCTTCACCGCGAAACCACTGAAGAGAACGGAAGCAATGCTGATTTCACCTAGAAAAACAGGAGATACCTTCAGGATTCCTGATGTCATCGAAGTAACTGTCCTGGAGGTCAAAGATAATCAGGTACGCGTTGGAATTACCACACCGAAGGAGATCCCTGCCTACAGGGAGGTAATATATCAACGAGTTGTGCATGAACAGATAACCCAACTCTGAAAACGGATCCGGCCTCAGTGGCAGTTTTCTGTTTCTGAGCGTATGGGATTTCTCACCTGTCGTTCCTCAAAATCTATCTAAGTTAGTGTCCATGAGCACCGCTTGCGAAACAGGTGAAAGAAAACATGTTCACGCGGCGTCTCGCCAAGCATAACCATGATCCAGACCACAAGGTTGCGAGGAACCGCAACCAATGAATTCAGGTGCGCGGATCGAGTGATCCAAATCACACCCCGCCATGGTTCGCCTTGGCGGGGTTTCATTTAGACAAACGATTGGCGCGTCTGGACAAGAAGCCGAACACACATTCCCGTAGAGTCATTTTGCACATGGGGGACAAATGATTCTTGGTCACATTGTCGGGAATTGTGAAGTCTATTCTGTGACTCCCATTCATATAGATCAAAGCAAGGAGAATGGATCATGCTGATACTGTCAAGAAGGACAGGAGAAACTATTTGTATTGGTGACGGCATCGATATCACTGTCCTGGAGGTCAAAGGCAATCAGGTCAGACTTGGGATCACCGCACCCAAAGAGGTCTCGGTACACAGGGAGGAGATTGCCGAAAGAATCAGGTTAGCCTCCTCAATCTTGAGGGCACCTTAAACCTCAACCCCGAAGCAGAGCGCAAAATCCGGATACTGATGCGGGAGATGGAGCATATCCCTATAAGCAAGGGCGGTGACATCAAATCAACTCCGGACCATTACGGATTATTGGTAAATGTAAGTACGAACTCGGAAGCTATTATTCTGCTGCTGGTAGGCTTTAGCTTCAGCTGATTCCTCTGCTTCTTCAAGGTCCTGTTTGCCCCCATAACTGGCCATAACACCCCAGTCTTCGCCTTTGTAGAGCTGGTTCAATTATGAAAGGGGCGATCCACCAGTTCGCCAGGGACAGGCTCTGTAAACACTCTGGTTGATAAAAAAGGCGGGGGGTCGTCTTAGTATTTCATGAATTGACAGGAACCTTAGGGTTCCATGCCAGGACAACCGCATCCTTTCGCGGTGGCATCAGCGAAGGCAAACAGGTTGAACATGACCCGATTGGATGGATTTTCGAGGATTTCTTTGGCCACCAGCAGGCCGGTGGCGGACCAGGTCTGGAAGAAGTTGGCACGCCGGCCGACCAAACCGCCGCTCCGTCCATCATAGTACTCGGGCCAGTTATCAATTTCGATGCGCTGCGCCACCAGTCGCACTGCCTGCTCGGCCATATCTTCGCGGCCTGTGCGAAGGGCAGCGCCGACGAAGGTCCAGATCAGCACCGGCCAGTTGCCTCCGTTGTGGTAGCTCCATTGCATATTCTTGGGGTCGGAGCCGGTGAGGTACATCCACTCCTTGCCGGACACCGCCGGGTAGACGATTTTAACCGGCATCTCACCCATTAGCTTATCCCAGTGGAGTTCAAAGAGGTTCATGATTCCCTGAGACTCCCCTTCGGAGGCCAAGCCAAACAACACTGCCAGCAGGTTGCCCTGGGCAAAGAAGCGGAAATCGACCCGCCCGGGCCCCTGGTTACCCACCAGGTAACCCGAGCGAGCGTCCAGCCAACCGTCCATCCAGTCCGGGATGCTTTCCGGATAGACGTTGAGAACGTTGGACGCCTCTATGCCGATCTCCTCGCCCTTAAAGCGGTGGATCTCATTGAGGCGTTCGCGGTCCAGCCAGTAACGGTTACGGACATAGGCGCGCAGTGCCCTTACTCGGATGTCCAGGTTATCGAGCCTTTCCCGCTCAGCCTCAGAGCATTGCAGGAGTTCTCTGGAGGTCATCAACATGCCGTAGAACAAGGTCTGGATCTCGAGCGGATTGCCGTATACGGCCATGCGGCGGTCGACCATGAACGAGCCGTCCGGCACCAGCAGGGTGGGTGACGACTCGAAACGCTCGGTCAGGTATAAATCGAGGACCTCTCGCATGCAGGTCTGCACATCGTCCGAGTTGATGAAATCCCAGTCGCTTGTGGTAATGGCGTAAGCGCGCAGCAGGAATACCCACCACATGGCCGAATCCACCGGTACCACCCGTCCGATGGCACGATCACCGAAATCGGCCTCCAGCCTTTCGCCGTCAGTGTCCTTGATTACGCGGAAACTGGCCGGCATCAGGCCGGCGGAGCGCTGGTGGCCCTGCAGGACGGCCTGCTGGCCGCGTAGTTTCATGACTTCGCGCAAGAAGTTACGCACAATCCCGGTCTGGCCACGCATGAGGAAATAGATGGCCGAAGGAACGAAATCGCGAATGAAAACCTCTTCGTAGTTGGCGGCGACCGGATTCGGGTCGGCTGCGGCGGAGGTGCCCACAGGTTCACCGCGGTAGTAGATGATGGATTGCTCGAGAAGATCCCTGGCGCTATCGATGGACATGGTGGTGTATTCGTGGCCGACGCTCCATTGGTACCCGGCAGAAGTCTATTTCAGCCCGTTGTCTCACACGGAGTTGCTGAGAGGTCACGTTTCGGGATGTGTCTGTGGACAGCGGATGCCTGATTATTACCTCATGCAGCACCTCACAAAGGATAGGCGCCCTATGCATCCGGCTCCTGCGCCCAGGCCTGTCGCTTCCGATAGATGGTGGACGGGCTGACCTCCAGCAGCGCAGCTGCCCGCGGTATATTGCCTTTACAGACGCTGATCGCCGCTTCGATGGCCCCCTTTTCCGTAAGCCATAATGGTTTTATTTCCGAGATCCCGGCAACTGTCGATGTCTCGGATTCCGGCACTGATCTCTCGGTAGAGGGCGTGGATTTAATCTCCAAAGGCGGCGGTAACATCGATGCCCTGACCTTATCGCCCTCATTCAGTACGACGATGTTGCGCACCACGTTCTGCAGCTGGCGGACGTTTCCGGGCCAATCATAACCTTGCAGCACGGCCAGTGCATCGGCATCAAAATCGCGGAAGCCCTTGCCCTCCTCCTCGGAGAACGCCTTGAGAAAATGGTCGGCCAGCAACAAAAGATCATCACCGCGATCCCGCAGGGGCGGCAGCCCCACCGGGATGACATGCAGGCGGTAATAAAGGTCCTCCCTGAAGCGCCCCTGCCTGACGAGTTCAAGAGGGTCGCGATTGGTGGCACAGATAAATCGTACGTCCACATTCTGCTGGCGTGTTCCACCAACCCTCTGAAAGCTGCCGGTTTGAACGAACCGCAGCAGTTTGCTCTGAAGATCGAGATCCATTTCGCCGATCTCGTCCAGGAACAGAGTTCCGCCGTCAGCCATCTCCGCCGCCCCTTTACGTTCCGAAACAGCGCCGGTGAAGGCACCTTTAACGTGGCCGAAGATTTCGGTTTCTATCAGATCGCGCGGGATCGCCGCACAGTTTAGCGCGATGAATGGTTTTTGGCGGCGGGCGCTCTGTTTGTGTATGGCTTCTGCGCAAACCTCTTTCCCGGAGCCGCTTTCTCCGGTAATAAACACCGTAGCCTTGCTTGCCGCTGCACTGTCGATGATACGATAGACCGCCTGCATCTTGAGCGATCCACCAATGAAATCGTGGTAGTGCTCGCGATGAAAATCTTCCGTGATACTGTCCACCAACGCCGTCAGGCTTTGTCGGTCCAGGGCATTGCGCAGCGTGACTTTCAGGCGCTTGGCATCGAAAGGCTTCTCGATGAAGTCAAAAGCCCCGTAACGCATCGCATCCACGGCTGTGTCGACCGAGCCGTGGCCGGTGATGATTACCACGGAGGTGGGCACCTGCTGCTGATGGATATGTTTGAGGACATCCATGCCATCTATGTCGGGAAGCTTGAGATCAAGCACCAGCGCCTGGGGTGGCCTGCGTTCCAACCAGTTCAAGGCGCTGCAGCCATCGGCGACATGACTGACAAGGTATGGCTCCTCGCGCAGGTAAGCGGCGTAGACCTCGGCCAGCGCCGGGCTGTCTTCAACGATCAGTACCTGGGGTTTTTCGCTATCCACTTTTTCTTGAATCGCTTTGCCATTCAGACGGATAGCGTGGCGTATACTGACGACGATAGCAACCCCGGGAACGCGACGACCAACCGCTTCTCGCCGACCGGCTCTATACTTGCTCGATACCCTTCAGCCACTGCTCCACAGTCGCAAGAAGCTCCGCCCGTACGATCGGCTTGCTCAGGTAGGCATCCATCCCGGCGTCTAAACAGCGCTGTCTGTCCTCGGTGAATGCACCAGCTGTCATCGCGATGATCGGGACACGCCCGCGCCCCCCCCGCAGAGCGCGGATGGCCCGTGTCGCCTCGAAGCCGTCCATCTCCGGCATGGAGATATCCATCAGCACGAGACCGTAATGCTTCTGCTCCATGGCAGACACCGCTTGCAGCCCGTTCCCGGCTGTCTCTACGGTATAACCGGCATTCGAGAGAATAGCCGTGGCGACCAGACGGTTCGGCTCGCTGTCCTCGACCAGCAGGATCGGTACCTTTGCCACTGCATCCGTCGGCGCTGTGACCTGAACTCTCCGGGTTTCCACCGGTTCAGTTGTCCTCGCGGGCTCACCCGCCGCTCCCCGCAGCAGACGGTAGAGCCTTCTCGGGGCGAGAGGCACGGGTTCAACGGCGAAGAAGTCAATCTCACCCTCATCGCCACTTGCACGCCGCAAGACGCGTATGAGTTGGATCAAACGCTTCTTTTCCGGCACCTGGGCCCCGTTACCGGAGGCGGTTGAAGCATGCTCCGTCAACACGATCTCCCCGGCGAAGTCGGGATCGGCAAGCGAAGGCTGAATACCGGGAAATTCGTCAACCACGCATGCATTCAATCCGAGGGCTTTGAGCTGATAGGTGATCTCCTCGGCGAGAATCGGGTTGACGCTTCGCGCAAGGATTCTCCAGGGGCCAAGCACCCGCACCAATTCCGCGTTTTCAGACGAGGCCGACTCCCTGTCCAGCGCCGGCAAGCGCAACCAGAAGCGGCTGCCCTGCCCGGGCTTGCTCTCGCACCCGACATCGCCCCCCAGAATCCGCGCCAACGCACGGCTGATCGCCAATCCCAGGCCTGTCCCACCGAAACGGCGAGCGTGGGAACCGTCCACCTGCGTGAATTCGGTGAAGAGGTCTGCCTGCATCTCCTCTGATATCCCGATCCCCGTGTCGATCACATCGAAACGGACCCAGGCTGCCCCGTTTGTTTCTTCTTCCATGACGAACCGCACACGAACGCCTCCGGTTTCAGTGAATTTAAGGGCGTTTTCCACCAGATTGAGCAGAATCTGCCTCAAGAGTCCAGGATCTGTCTTGAAACGATTCGGTGCTTTCGGGTCGACGAAAAGGGTGAACTCGATCCCCTTGGCGAAACCCCGAGGCGCAATCAGGCGCACGACGCTCCCGATGATCTCTTCCGGTTCGCAAAGCACGGGATGTGACTCCATCCGACCCGCTTCGATTTTTGAGAAATCCAGAATACTGTTAACGATCGAGAGCAGATTCTGCCCCGCTTCGCCGGCCGTCATGGCATAGGAATGCTGATCGCTGCCTAGGTCCGTTTCGAGCAGCAGTTCGTTCATGTTGATGATCGCATTGAGCGGCGTACGGATTTCATGGCTCATGGTGGCAAGGAAACGGGATTTGGCCTCGCTGGCCTGCTCGGCACTTTCGCGGGCTTCCTCGAGCGCCTCCTCGTTGCGCTTTTGATTGCTGATGTCTATGAAGTGCGCCACATAGTTGGATGTCTGGCCCGAGGCATCGCCAACGGCCGATATACTCAGCCACTCCGGAAAGAGTTCCCCGTTCTTTCGACGGTTTATGATCTCGCCTTCCCATTTGCCTGCGTCGACCAATTGCCCCCACATACGTCGATAGAATTCGGCGTCTTGACGATGGGATTTCAGGATGCTCGGCGTTTTGCCGACCGCCTCGTCCTGCGTGTATCCGGTAATCTCCGTGAATGCCCGGTTGGTGCGCAAAATGCGGGCATCCACATCGGTGATGAAGATCGCTTCCTGCGCATCAAAGGCCTGGGCCGCAAGCCGCAGCTCTTCCTCAGCTCGCTGCTGTTCCGAATAGGACTCAGCAAGGCGGGACGACATGGCATTGAAGGATAGGATGGCCTGGGCCACCTCATCCTTACCCTTTACCGGAATGCGGAAACCGGGTCCTTCACGCCCTATAGTCTCAGACGCGTGTCGAAGCTCCCGGAGTTGCCTGGTCAGGTAGGTACCGAGCACAAACGAAAACAGCGCGACCAAAAGCATCTCGATCCCCGCTATGGCGAATGCCCCGGAGCGGGCGTCCCGCATCAGCGCATGGAACGTCCCCACCGAAACCCCTACTTCTACCTGGCCGAAATAGACACCCCCCTCACGCACATCGGCGTAGGTATCGTAAACCCCGTCCGAGGCCTTGCTGGGGTCGTCATCGGCAACAAATGGGCGTGCGAGCGCGCTTTCATCACCGCCTTCCGCCAGTATCAGCCCCTCTTCGTTGCGTACCCTGGCATAGACAATACCTGGATTGGTCAGGGCCTCCCCCACGAAGCTCTCCAGCGAGGCGAGATCCGTCGTCAGCACGGCATTCTTGGTGGTAGTGGCGAAGAGTCGCGCAGTGGTCGCACCGTGCTCGATGAGCTGCTCCTCGTTGGAGTCTTGGAGCCAACGCAATCCACTGAATACGAGTATCGCGAGGAGTACCGCCTCTATGACAGCAATGCCGATTATTGTCTTGAGGCGAAAGCTCATTGCACAGGCTTCACCAGATCTTCGAGCAGGTCGATGCCGAGGGCCCGCACATCATCCCAGTCGCTGTCCGTTGCGGATTCAAATCCTTTGGTGCTCAGAGATTTCAACAGAACCCTGCCTTCCTCATCCTTATCCATAGCGAGCATGGCCTGGGTCAGGCGCTCGACGACATCCGCGGAAACCCGCGGGTGGGCGGCAAAGGCATGGGGCGTATAGCCTTTCGTCTTCCAGAGGATGCGCAGCTGATCCCGGATATCCGGGGCCACGCTGTTGAAAGTCCGGACCACGCCGCCCCCGGCGGTGTACAGGCCCTTGGCCACGGTCCGGTAGACGGAGTCGTGAGAAGAGACGTACCTGGGCGTGAACGATATACCCTCGCGCTTCAGATAAGCCCGGGGCAGCACACTGGCCGCGAATGCGGCCGGGGCGGGAAAGGCGAGTGTCGCACCGTCCAACTCGCGCGGAGACTCGAGCGGACTGTCCTTGCGCACCACCAGAATCCCCTTGATGCGTTTGTGCTTGGCCTTCGCAAAGGCGCGGTAGCCCGGCGACCGGCTGAAGACCGTGTAATGATAGGGATTCATGTAGGCGATGTCATACTCTCCGGCCGCGACGCGCCGCTCGAACACCGGGATATCGGGTGCCGTACGGAATTTGATCTCAAGAGCTGCATGACGCCCCAGGTAGGCGAAGATCGGGCCCCAAAGGCGTGCCAGCTTGCTCGCCGACTGCTGCGGAACCAGGCCGAAGGTAACGCTCTGCAATTGCCCGCCTTCCCCCCTCGTCGCCAATGGCGCAAACATTGCGGTAAGCAGACAAAATACCAAAATGGAGGTGCGCATCAGGTACTGTTTCATGGGTCAACACTCCAGTGAGTGGGAAGTAAGGGCGGTTGTAACATTCCGTGCCTGCCTGAGGCCATCACCGCGAGGCTCCCGGGCCGACGAACCAGCGCTCCAGTGCCGCTTCAAGCTGCTGGTTGTCGATTGGTTTGGCGAGGTACCCGTTCATACCGGTCGCCAGATATGCCTCGGCATCGCCTTTCATTGCGTTGGCCGTAAGCGCTATGACCGGCGTAGATGCCTTCGCCGGATCGATCAGTTTCCGAATCTCCCTAGTCGCCGAGAGGCCGTCCAGCTGCGGCAACTGTATGTCCATCAGGACCAGCCCGTATTCTCCGTTACGCACAGCCTCTACCGCCTCACGTCCGTCGCCGACAACGTCGACGGTGTAGCCCAACCGTTCCAGCTTGGCCTTTGCAACGAGCTGAAGCGAAAACACATCCTCCACCAGGAGAACGTGCCGGGAAGTCGCCACCTGTTCACCCTCTGTCGATGTAAAACCCGGGTCCGCGGCGGGTACCGCCGGCAGCAGTGCATCCAATAGCTTCTGGCGGGTTACGGGCCGGGTGAGCCTGACACCCCAGGGGCCGGTTTCTCCGCTCCCGCGGCTGTCGATCCAATCCGGCGATGCACGGCTGATACTGTCTCCGTCGAGTTCAAGCCCCTGCAATAGTTGCGGCTTCCCGGCTGTTACCGATGGCTCTGGACTGTCCGTGATGAGGAGATGGAAAGGCTCTCCTCGTTCGCGCCCCCCCCGTAAGATTCCGCTCAACGACTCCGATTCACCTATCACCTCGACATCCACATTCAGGCTCCGAAGGTGGGCGAGAACCGACTCCATCTGGAACCGGTTTCGGGTGAACAACGCCGCCCTGATCCCTTCTGGAATGCGGGGCCTGCGAGTAAGTTCCACCTCAGGTTTTTCCAATGCCACGGTGAACCAGAATCGGCTGCCCTGACCGGGTTGACTTCGCAGTCCGATCTCCCCGCCCATGCACTCGACCAGATTCTTGCTGATCGCCAGCCCCAGCCCCGTGCCATGGTGCTTAGGTACCCGCCCCTCATCCAGCTGGCTGAATTTGCTGAACAAAAGGCTATGATCTTTCGGGGGAATGCCGGGACCCGTGTCAACAACATCAAACCTCAGGCGCAACGGGTGATCTGCCTCATGTTCCTCCACCCTGACTTCGACTCTCACATCTCCCTGGTCGGTAAACTTTACCGCGTTGCCGACGAGATTGAGCAACACCTGGCGCAGGCGCACGGGATCACCCCGCACCCGATCCGGTAATCCCTCCGATGGGATGGCACCCAGCTCCAGATGCTTTTCCTCTGCCGGAATCGCGAGAACGTCGACGACATTGTCAAGTACGTCAAAGAGATCAAAATCCTCAATGACGAGGTGGAATTTACCGGATTCCAATTTTGAGAGATCGAGGATGTCGTTGATGATGGTCAGCAGGGCCTTCCCGGATTCCAGGATCACTCGCACCTGCTGTCTTTGTTCAGCGGACAATGGTGATCCAAGAAGCAGTTCGGCCATGCCGATCACACCGCTCATGGGCGTGCGAATTTCGTGGCTCATGTTGGCGAGAAATGAGCTCTTGGAGCGGCTCGCCGCCATCGCCTGATCACGAGCCTCCTTCAGCTCTGCGGTGCGTTCCTCAACCAGGCCCTCGAGGTTCTGCGCCAGCCTTAGCAGCTCTTTGTTGCTGGAGTAGAGTTCACGGCTTTTTTCCTCCAGCAGATGTTCCGCCTGCTTGCGGGCAGCTCGCTCCCGCATCAGGCGCCTCTCGAAGATGGTTTCCTTACCTGTGTTATCCGGCATGGGTCGGCTGCCGTGTCAGGGTAAATCGAACATGAGTCCGGCCCTCTTCCGACATGTCTTCCTGGTCAATCACGACGTCCTCTCCGAAGTGCAGAGCGCATCCATGTATCAGTCCCATCGCCAAATCGGCGAATGGTCGTCCAGAGCGATAGGTCATCTCCAGGGTGTCCGCATCAAGGCGCACTGTTTCGAAAACGGGGAGCTCGGCGTCCGGGTACAGTTTACGGACCTCCGAGTGAACATGCTCCTCAATCTGCGAAAGGAAATCGAAAGTGCTGTTCACACCGTTGAAGAATGTCGGGTACAGTTCGTTAAAGCGACCGAACAGGTGGGTACCGAACGTGCGAATTAAATCACCGGTTTGAATATCGGTCTTCTCGCTGAGCTGGGCCACGAGCTCGAGCATCTCACCATGGTCGTAGGTACCTACGGCGGTATAAATACCACCGGAAGGCAGATTCGCCGCCATGATGATCTCGTCCGCCATCTCCGGAGAGAACTTACTCTCGACCATCTCGATAAACTCTGAAAATACGATACCTTTCATTTTTTGTCCCCTATTCGAAACTGAAATACTCTTTCCTTTTTCCGTGCCTGTTTTATGGGTGCCGAATTACTTTCACCCGGCGCTACACCCGGCTCGTTTTCGAGATCCTGAGAGCGGAGGTGGATTGCTGCCAAGCCGATCAGTCTCTCATTATCAGGGTAAAATTGATGCTCGAGCTTAATTCATAAGAACATCCTTGCGAGAAACATGCCACTTAGTGGGCCGCACAGTTCCTCATGCAGCAGCTTCGGCGAGAAAGCCGAACAGCTCGAAGCGAATGCCGTGTTGCTCGATATGCGATGAAAAATGCTTCGCAATATGCAATCGGGGCACTCAGTCGTGACAACGCGGCAGCTATCTTTCCCAACGTAACGGTTTCACTCGCATGTTATCGAAGAGTTCTGGTACGGAAAGTGCTAGCTATATTTAACACGCCTGAGGTGCCCAGCGTGTACAATCGGTTGATCCGCAGCGGTAACAGCCAGATTCCCTCGACATGGGCTCGGATATCAGCTGGCTGGCACCGCCTGGCGATCATCTGAGAGAGAGTGGGTGTTCGACAAAATGATCAAACATGGAGAGGCCATGAAAATGACTGTCACAGAACACAACACTGCGCCTGAAAGTGCGCAGGGGGCCGACGCGAATATCGACCGCGGCGTTCTGGAAACACTGCTCGAAGACGTGGGCCCGAAAAACGCAGAGCCTGTTATCAATGCCTTTGTCAAAGAACTGGTATTGCAGAAGGCCGTCCTGGAGGAGGCAGCAGAGAGGGTTGATCCGGATGCTATGGCTCGCGCGGCACATCGACTGAAAAGCACGACAGGAAGTTTCGGTGCCGGCCGGTTAAGTGAAGTCTGTGCTTACATCGAACGATCGGCGCAATCCGGTCAAACCAAGGCGGCATTGGAGACCATGGAAGAATTCCGGGAATTGGCCGGGGCAACAGGGGAGGAATTGGATGCATTTCGAAACAAGCTGTTCGGCTCTGCGACCGAATAGCGCTCGCAGGCTCTGGTCATCTGGACCAGAATCCGCATACTCAATCGGCGTGCCAGTGAGCCGACCGCCCTGCCATCAGGTTTTCCAGGTTGTTTGTTGCAAAGATTACAATGACAAGAAAAAAAAGCATCCAGAACAGCAGAAGCACTACCACCACCGCGTTTCCATTAAGGTTACGCTTAGGCAACAGTTGCACGCACAAGCCGGAAAAAATGACCAGCAAAAGGAACTCCAGCAGGAACAGCGGGAAGAACGAGGCCCCTACAAACTCCCTGAACCAGATCGGCCAGCCCCCCGCATTCGTCCAGAAAGCCGGCTGCTCCCTCAACCACGCGAAAGGCATGAGCACCACAAGGATGAAAAAATTGATCGCCGCACCGAAGACAAGCCGGTGCGCACGGGTCAAAGAACGGTTTCTGATCGAGGAAGTACTCATCTGCACAAGATTCTAGCGACAGGCACGATTTTGATCAAAGTTTTAACGAATCTCCCTTTGCTAATCAATCCGTGCTTGCACAGACGGCCTGTTTATTGGGACCGGCAACCACGGGGCGGACAAGCGGCGGCATACGATTTACCTGTTAGCCAGGATTACATCCTGACCCAGAGCGCATCATGAAAGCACTAGTCATCGACGACGCACCGGACATCCGGATCTATGTCCGGTCCCTGCTCGAAAAATGGGGATACGAAGCAATAGATGCCAGTGAGGGACTTGAAGGCCTAGCCCGTATCAGAGACTCAGGTATCCCCATCGTCGTTTGCGATTGGGAGATGCCGGGCATGTCCGGGCCCGACTTCTGTCGTGCGATTCGGAAAGCGGAAATGGGGCACTATGTGTATGTCATTCTTCTAACCGGTCGCTCTGAAAAAGCGGATCTGGTGGAAGGACTGAATGCCGGCGCGGACGACTTTCTGAGCAAACCCTTGGATGCGCAGGTGCTGAATGCGAGAGTCCGCGTCGCCAAACGTATAGTTCACTTGGAACAACGACTTGCAGAGCAGAACCGCCAGTTGCAGAGTTCCCGAAATAAGCTGCAGCAAGCCTACGACCAGATCCAGTCCGACCTGACCGCGGCTGCGCGAATTCAGCGCCAGATGCTTCCGACGTCGGACCGTGTGCTACTCCCCTTGCGGGCTGAATGGCTGTTCCTGCCTGCCGCCCAGGTATCCGGAGACAGTTTCAACTTCTTCGAGTTGACCCCGGACCGGATCGGCTTCTACCACCTGGATGTCTCGGGGCATGGAATCCCGGCTGCGCTGCTCTCCGCGAGCCTGAACCGCTCTTTGGTTCCGGGAGGCGGGCCAGGCGTCGCGGCCCAGGCAGACTTTTTGGACCCGGCCATGTTTCTGACGGACCTGAACCGGCAACTCAGCGACGCGGACACAGAGGTAGAGAATTTCGCGACCGTCGTCTATGGCACGCTCGACAAGCGCACCGGCGAGGGCGAGATCGCTCTGGCAGGACACCCGCTCCCGATCATCCATCGGCGCCACGGAGAGATCGAGTACTTGAAGCCTGGCGGGCTGCCCGTCGGCATGTTCCCAGAGGTTGCTTACGACTCCCAGCAGTTTCGCCTTGACGCCGGGGAAAGACTCATACTCTATTCGGACGGTGTTACCGAGTGCCAAGACGCGGGGGGAGAAGCATTCGGCGACACGCAGCTTCAAGCCGTTGCGACGACCGACACTCCTGCCTCCTCGCAAAGCTTCACCGACCGCCTGGCAGACAGTCTGCGGGAATGGCGGGGATCGAGCGATTTTGAAGACGACATCTCGGTGCTGGTGCTGGAACGGCAAGCCGAAGCAGGTCCTGAGTCGTAATCATGGCGCATGCTGGAACACATCTGATCTTGGACAGCAACCCCGCGGAGGTACCGCACCTGCAGGCACGATTGTCGACCTTGTGCGGCGAAGCCGGTCTCGACGACCTGGCCGGGTTTCAGCTGACCTGCGCGGTGGTCGAGGCGGTCAACAACTGCATCGAGCACACCTTCCGGGGAGAGACCGGGCATCAGATCACGCTGCGATGGATTCGGCAGCAAGACTCAGTCAGCGTCGAGATACGAGACCAGGGCGAACCCATGCCTGCCCTGCCCGCGGAATCCCCGGAGTTGCCAGAACCGGATGCGGAGTCGGGGCGAGGATGGCATATAATTTACCAATGGACGGACAGGGTGACCTACGCGAGACAGGGGAACGAAAACGTGCTTACATTAACGCGCCGGCTTTAGCCAGCCGTGCGCCATCGACGCACAATCATCGAGCGTTTTGGAACCGGTTTTGCTCCTACCCAGCCTCCGAGCGGCACCGAGCTGCAACCTGGCCCCGCTTGGGCTGCGGGCGTACTGACTCCAGTAACCAATAACACTGAGGAGAAACGACATATGAATCTCGAACACCGGACATTGGATGGCATTGACATCGTCAAGCTGCCCGAGCGCCTGATGATGGCAGACGCATCCACCGCGCGCGCGGCGGTCAAGGAGATCATCGGTCTGGGCACCGGAAAACTGATTCTTGACCTCGCTGACACGACATTCATCGATTCGAGCGGACTCGCGGTGCTGGTAAGCAGCCTGCAGGCCGCGCGCAAGAAAGACGGAGACGTCTACCTCATTCACATGGGTAATACCGTACGCGCTTTGTGCGAGCTCACGCGGTTGCACACGGTTTTCCAGATCTTCGACGACGAAGCGGCCGCGCTGCGCGCCCTGAAATGATACACCCCGAATCCCCCACAACCGAAAAAAGAGTGGAGAAACCCAATGAGTGACAAAAAGGCCGCGCAGATTTCCATCGTCGTTTTCATCGACGCACTGGGATGGGATGTATTGAAGGGGCGCCAGTTCATGGAGAAGCAGTTGCCTTTTCGGCGCAAGCTCCGCTCGGTGTTCGGGTTCTCCTCAGCATGCATTCCCTCGATTCTCACGGGGCTGATGCCACGGGAACACAAACACTGGTCATTTTTTTACTATTCGCCCGAGACCTCACCGTTCAAGATGCTGCGACTGCTGGGATTCCTTCCACGCTCCCTGGTCGATCGCGGGCGGGTGCGCAACCTGATCAGTAAATTCATCAAGAGGCTGTACAGCTATACCGGCTATTTCCAGCTCTACAACATTCCGTTCGAGCACGTGGACAAGTTCGACTATTGCGAGAAAAGCGACCTTTTCCTGCCTGGTGGCATGAATCGCGGCGAGCACATCTTCGATTACCTGAGCCGGGCCGGGGTGCCCTACCATGTCTCCGACTGGCGTGATTCGGAAGAGAACAATCTGAAAGCCGTGAAACACGATCTGGAAAAGGGGGACATTTCGTTTGCGCTCCTGTACATGGCTTCCATGGACGCCCTCCTTCACGAAGTCGGAAAGGAGAGCCCCTTGGTGGATCAAAAGCTCGCCTGGTACGAGACGCAGCTGAATGACGTGCTGCACACTGCCTCGGAGCACTACGAGCAGGTAAGGCTGTTCATATGCTCCGACCACGGCATGGCGACTGTGCACACGCACGTGGATCTTATGAGCAAAGTCGAAGCCCTTGACCTGGCGTTCGGCCGCGACTATGTCGCGACCTACGATTCCACCATGGGCCGCTTCTGGTTTCACAACGAGGATGCGCGCAAGCGCGTCACCAGCCTCCTGGAACAGGTGCCCGAGGGCCGAATTCTGCCCCAGGACGAGCTGGCGAGGCTGGGCTGTGATTTCGAGGGAGACCAGTACGGCGAGCTGATTTTTCTGATGAATGCCGGCTTCCTGGTCGTCCCGAGCCATATGGGGGTCAACCCTATCACCGGAATGCATGGCTATCACCCGGACGACCCGGATTCGGACGCTTGTCTGCTCTCCAACGCCGAGCCGCCAAACGACCCCCGTGCGATCACCGACGTTTTTCACCTGATGCGAGCCGAGTCCGGCGCGTAGCGGCGCGTCAACCCGGAGTTCGGCCATTATGCGCTGGGTGCTAAACATCGCCAGCAATTACCTGCGATTTCTCGTGGGTATGGTCGTAGTCTTCTTCCTCACGCCTTACATCGTCTCCCGCATCGGCATAGATTCGTTCGGCCTGTGGTCTTTGATCTTCGCCGTTGTCGGGCTTTTCGGGCTGCTGGATCTGGGATTCGCCACGGCAGCGGTCAAGTTTGTCGCAGAACTCACCTCGAGCGGGGATCACGCCGGGCGCAACCAGGTGCTTGCGACGCTGCTCGTGATCTACTCGGGGCTTGGAGTAATCTGCCTGTTGCTGGTCGCAGCGATTGCAGACACCGCCCCTTCCTGGTTCGACCTGGCCCGGGAACAGCGAGAGTCTTTCACGATCGCCCTCTGGCTGCTCGGCACGGCCGTCGCGCTCGGTTTTCCGTTAAGTCTCTTCAAGGCGATCCTGGTCGGCAGCGGGCGCATGTCCCTGCTGAACCTGGTGGAACTGTGCACCACGCTCTGCAATGCGGCACTTATCGTATTCCTGCTCGAGGCAGGCTATGGGCTGCTCGGCCTTGCCGCTTCCACCGCCGCGACCATGCTGCTCGCCGCCATCCTCGTGATACCCTTTGCCTACCGGCTTACCCCGGACCTGTCCCTCTCCCCGAAACACTTCGCGCGCGGGCGGGTACGTGAACTCGGCAACTATTCGTTCTATTTCTTCATCGCCAACGTGTCCGTGCTGATCATCCTGCGCATCGATCCGGTGGTGATCAAGGCATTCCTGCCGCTTTCCGCAGTGGCGGTATACGTGGTGGCTGCGAAGATTAGCGAGTATACCTACCTGCTAAACAAGCAGTTTTCCAACGCGCTGATGCCCCTGGTATCCCAATCCAAGGGAGCCGGAGACACGGACACGATCAAGCGGATACTGATCGACGGAACCCGCTTTCTCATGGCCATCGCAGCACCCTTCATCGCGTTGCTCTTCTTCCATGCGGAGGAGATCATCAGGCTGTGGATGGGGGCCGAGTTTGCCCAGTCGGCCTTCCTGCTCCGCATCTTGCTGATAGCGATATTCTTTACCAGCATCCAGCTCAACGCGGCGAATGTTCTGGGCATGACCGGGCATCACAGATTCGTGGCCTTGTCGATGGGAGGATCGGCGCTCGTCAATCTCGGGTTGTCCATTCTGCTCATCCAGTACTTCGGGCTCACGGGCGTGGCTATCGCCACACTGGCGGCCGCATTGCTGGTGGAAACCCTGATTATCATACCCAGGGCCTGTGGCACACTCGGCCTGTCATCCCGGCTGTTCGTCTCTGACGCCTTGCTTCCGGCCCTGCCGGCCATGGTTCCCGCTCTGGGGAGTGCATACCTGTTGGACCTATGGCAGGCAGCCGACAGCTTTCTGATGATTTTCAGCCAAGGCTCGGCGAGCGCCCTGATCTTTTTTACCGCATTCTACTGGACAGGACTCAAGCCCGATGAGCGACGCCTCTTCAAGGACAAGCTGCACCGGCTGCGCCACCCCCGTCCAGCCGCCGACCCGGATCCGACCGCGGAGTAGCCCATGCCCCTGCGAACCCTCTTGCGACTGACCAAACGTGTCCTGCACCAATCCAGGCTGTCGCTGCACCGGCTGCGGCTGGATGCCCTGGGTGCAGATTGTGCTATCGAGTCCGGGGTGAGCCTGCAGTATCCCGATCGCATTCGCATTGGATCCGGGAGCCGGATCGGCCGCAATGCCGCCCTTAGGGCCAATACCGAAGAGCGGCCGGGCATCACCCTGGGAAGGGACGTATCGATCCAGGATTACGTGATCATCAATGCCAACCGGGGACAGGTGAGCCTGGGCGACCGCTCCTGGCTCGGCCCCTTCTGTCTGGTCTACGGCAACGGGGGGGTGCACATCGGCTGCAACGTCCTGGTGGCTGCCCATACCACCATTAACAGCGTCTCTCACTCGGCCGAGCGCTGTGATATCCCGATCAACGACCAACCCGTGCTGATAGATCCGATAACCATCGAAGACGATGTCTGGATTGGGCTCAATGCCGTGATACTTCAGGGGGTGACGATCGGCCGCGGCGCAATTGTCGGTGCCGGAGCAGTCGTCACCAAGTCGCTCCCGCCCTGGTCCATCGCTGTGGGCGTGCCGGCGAAAGTTACAGGCCGGCGTGAAGGGGCACCCGCTGCGGCGTCGGGGAGGAGCGCCGGATGAAAATCATCCAAGTACCACGAAGGTTTGTCCCCTCAGAATGGGGAGGGACAGAAACCACCATCCTGCAAACCAGCCGCGCCCTGCGGGCACGGAACCACGACGTCCGCATCTTCACCAGCCTCGCCCTGTCCGACCGCCGCCGGGAAACGATCCAGAGCGTGCCTGTCCGCCGTTTCACTTACACCTACCCCTTCATCGGACTGAGCGCCCAAGACAGAGAGGACATGGATAAAAAAGGGGGTAACATGCTGTCCCTGTCCCTGCTCTGGGCACTGGCCCGGGAGCCCGGCGTCGATCTGATACACGCGCACACCGGCAAGCGCGTCGGCGGGATCGTACGCACGGCGGCCCGATTGCGCGGCATACCCTATGTGGTTACGCTCCACGGGGGGTTCTTCGAGGTCCCCAAGGGCGAGATGGACCAGATGCTCGCCCCCATCCAGAACCGTTTCGAATGGGGCCGCGCCTTCGGCGCGCTGTTGGGGTCGCGGCGGACGCTCGAGGATGCCGCAGCCCTGGTGTGCGTGGGTGGCGACGAGTACGAGGCTGCAAAAAAGCAGCTCCCCAATCAACGGGTGGAACTCCTCCCAAACGGCGTCGATTACGCGTTCTTCTCACGGGGAGATGGAGAGGCATTCCGCGCTGCTTACGAAATTCCGGCGGACCGGCGCATCGTGCTCTGCGTCAGCCGAATCGATTACCAGAAAAACCAGATCGGTCTCGTGGAGGCCATCGCCGGGGTAGCCTCAAAACACGCCTCGGTGCACCTGGTGCTGCTCGGGCCGGTGACGGTGGCAAGCTACCACCAGCAACTCCTGGCAAAAGTGCGGGAACTGGGGCTTGAACAGCGTGTAACCCTTATCCCCGGTTTGGAATCCGACGATCCGCTGCTCACGGGAGCCTTCCATGCAGCCGATATTTTTTGTCTGCCCTCTCTTCATGAACCCTTTGGCATCGTTATCCTGGAGGCGTGGGCCGCGGGACTTCCGGTGGTCGCCTCCCGCATCGGAGGCATACCGTCGTTCACCCGCGACGGCGACGATGTCCTTCATACCGAACCGGGCGACACGGGGGATCTGGGACAGCGCCTCGTCGAGTTGCTGGAAAAGCCCGAGCTGGCAGCGCGCCTTGCGGCGTCCGGCCGGGAGAAGGCGCGGCGCGACTATGACTGGTCAACCATCAGCGGGCGCCTGTTGTCGCTCTACGAAGATGTCGCCGGGCGGAGCTGAATATGCGGGTGCTACATGTTCACGAACGGGCGGGCCTGCACGGGGGGGTCGAACAGATCCTATACGACACGGCTCGCGGCCTCCGCGATATGGGCTGGCCCCAAGGCCTGCTGCACCAGGATATCGAACCCGATCCCGATTACCTGGCCGCCTTTGATCAGGCCTCCGACCACGAATCGATATTGGAGGCATTCGCACCGGACGTGCTTTTTCTGCACAAATTCGAACAGGTGGACAAAATCCGGCACCTCGCGGAGCGCTATCCGACCGTACGCATGGTTCACGACCACGATCTGGTGTGCTTGCGGAGGCACAAGTATTTCCCCGTCAGCACGCGCGTTTGTGACCGGCCGGCCGGCATCGACTGCTACCTGCACCTCTGCTTCATCCAGCGGGCGGGCCCGGGCAGCCTGTTGCCGATTACGCTGAGGGGCGTCGGTGAGCGCAGGCGCGCCATCCTTGCCCATGACGCTGTCCGCCGCTTCCTGGTCGGCAGCGAATGGATGCGCCGGGAGTTAGCGGTCAACGGCATCCCAGGCGACAGGATCGATATCGTTCCGCCCATACCGGCCGCGCTGGGAGAGCTGCAATCCAACCCGCCTTCGTCCGCACCCGAGATCCTGTTCGTGGGACAGGTGATTCGCGGCAAGGGCGTGGACCTGCTCCTTCAGGCGTTGGCGCAAGTGCCCCCGCCCTGGCACGCTACCGTCATCGGCACCGGTAACCATCTGGAGAGCTGCGTGAAGCTTGCGCGGGAACTGAAAATTGAGGATCGGGTCGACTTCGCCGGATGGGTTCCGCACCGGGAACTGACCTCGTTTTATGCGAATGCGGCCCTGACGGTTGTGCCCTCCCGGTGGCCGGAGCCCTTTGGCATGGTCGGCATTGAAGCCATGGCCCGCGGAAGGCCCGTGGTGGGCTTTGCGGTGGGGGGTATTCCGGACTGGCTGGAGGACGGCGTGACCGGCTTCCTGGTTCCCGAGGCGGATACGGGGGCAATGGCAGCCGCGATCGACCGTCTGCTGCGAAACAGGGAACTCCGCGCCGAGTTCGGGGAAGCAGCGGTCCGGCGGGTTCGCGAACGATATCAACCGCAGTTGTACTTGCAGCGGCTAATGCAAATCCTGGAGAACGCAGCATGAAGATCGGTATATCCGCCTACGCGACAGACAGTGGCAAGTCCGGCATCAGTCAATATGCAGAGAATATCATCGGACGTTTACCGGACATTGCGCCCGGACAAGAGTTTGTCGTTTTCGTTAACGAGGCCGACGCAGAATGGGTGCGTACATGGCATCCCAGGCTCCAGGTAGTCAGCTTTCCCGATTGGACCGCGCATCCGGTAGCCAACATCTTCTGGCACTTGACCGCTTTTCCCCTGCAACTCAGGCGTCACGGCTGCGATGTTGTGTTTATGCCCGCCGGTAACCGGCGCCTCGGTTGGTTCTACGGCATGCCCAGCGTCGGCACGGTTCACGATTTTTCCCAACTCCATGTACCCCAGAAGTACGATGCTTTCAGAATGTTTTACATCATGCGTATCCTGCCGCGCATGATGCGGCGCCTGACGCGCGTGATTTCTGTCAGCGAATCGACACAACGCGACCTGGAATCCTTCGCCGGGGTCGATCCGGGACGCATCCGGGTCATCTACAACGGAGCCGATCTCAATCGCTTCATCACCCGCGATCGCGCTGCCGCAAAATCGGCAATCACTGAAGAACTCGGCCTGCCGGCGGATTTTGTACTCTACATTGCCCGCCTGGAGCACCCGGGTAAAAACCATGTGCGGTTGATCGAAGCATTTTCCCGTTTCAGGCGGGACACCGGACTGGCGCACAAGCTGGTCCTGGTGGGCAGTCGCTGGAACGGTGCCGAAGTGATCGAGGCTAAGGTCAAGGAACTGGAGTTGGACGAAGAGGTCATCTTCCCCGGGTTCGTGTCTAACGATACCCTCCCCGTGCTCTACGCAGCAGCGGATGCGCTGGTGTTCCCTTCCCTTTTCGAGGGATTCGGGATACCCATACTCGAAGCGATGGCCTGCGGCACGCCGGTGTGCGCGTCCAACGTCTCGAGCATCCCCGAAGTGGTGGGGGACGCCGGCATCCTGTTCGATCCCCTTGACCCGGAAGCGATCGCCGACGCGCTGGGCCTTATCCTGACGGACCAGCCGCTGCGCGACCGCCTGATCACGGCGGGAATCGCTCAAGCATCGCGCTTCACCTGGGACGATGCCGCCGCCGCAGTACTTCAGGAACTGGAAGGTGCGGCATCATGAATTTCGTCCAGGGCGCGATTCTGACGATTGCCGCGAGCATGCTCGGGGCATGCGCCACCCAGCAACTCGACTGTTCCGGCCCGAGAGATGACTGCGAGGAAAATATCCTGGGCGACTGTCGACCATTGCCTGTTCAGTGCCTGGGCGTGGAGCCGGGTGCGAGTTTCAAATTGGTCGACATCGATGCCTCCCCCACACCGGCCGCGATTTATTTGAACGGCGAGTTCATCGGGCGGACACCGCTGCGATACCCGCTCTCTTTCACCAGCCAGTCCCGCTATATGGTGATAGTCGCCGAACCGCTTTATCCGACCCAGGCGCGCCAGGAACGGCGCATGCTGATGCCGCCACTGCCCGACCGCATCCAGTTTTACATGAACAACCCCCAGGAAACAGAGCAGCAGGGCCAGTGAGTACCTGAACCGGATCTCTGGTGTTACGAATTGTTATATACTAATCGGGAGTTTAAATGCAGAATCATCGGGGATGCCTGCTTTATGGCAACGAGGGGGTCAGGTAACAAAGCTGAAACAGGGTTGAGCGCGCTCAACCCCCCTTCCCCGCCTTTCGAAAATACCCGCGATACCCGTTATTTTTTCCCGTCCTCGGGTCACATGGAGGCCCTGTCCAGACTTCTCTTTCTGGCCGAGGATCGCAACATGGGCATGGGCCTGCTGACAGGCGAGATCGGCTCGGGTAAAACCCTGTTGCGCACCGTTCTGCACTCCCGGCTCAGGGAAGAGACGCATGTGCGCGTCAGCATCGAGAACAGCCTGCTCTGTTTTGATGATCTTTTGTTGGAGATAATCAGCCAGATCCGCAGGGAAAGGCTGGCCACCTCAAACTATCCGGATCGGTATTCCCGTCTCTCCGCCTTCAAACGCCTGCTCACGGAGCAGGTCGGCAATCGCAACCGCCACCTGGTGATTCTGCTGGACGAGGCGCAACTGCTCGATCTGGGCGACCTTGACGCCCTCAAGGGACTCACGAACATCGCCTCCGAGCGCCAGAACTTCCTGACCATCATCCTCATCGGACAACCGGAATTGCGGACACGAATGCGTCAGCTGCCCCAGGTAGATCAACGCATCAGCTTGCGCTTTCATCTAAACGCCCTCACTGCGGAGGAAACGGCACAGTACGTTGGCTACCGTCTGGATGTGGCAGGCTACCAGGGCGATTTCCCGTTCACGGACGGGGCGCTGGATCTACTGTACCGTGCCAGCCGAGGCATCCCCCGCGAGATCAACCGCTTGTGCAAGATCGGTCTTGACCACCTGTTGACCAAAGGACTCGATCGTTTCACCAGCGAAGCCATAGCGGCGGTAGTTGAGGACCTCAGACGCCATGGCGCCTTGTTCGAGGCGGGTTCGGATCCGTTGTGACCGAGGAGATCAGCATCCGCGCAAGCCGTGCACGACACGGCACCGATACCGATACCGAAGAACCCTCTGCCGAAAATGAGGCCGTCGGCCAGGCCGATACAACCGGGGAAACGGCCTGGAATCTGGACGCCCCCCCCCCGGAACCTTCCGCCGAGGATCAAAAAAGGGAGGAGCCGCCGTCTTTCCCCCCCTTTCCAGGACTCGGGGGCGCGGATGAGGAGGAAGAGGCCGGGCCGGGTCTCGACATCAATCGTTTCGTGTGGGGCGTGTGGAAGCGTCGCTGGCTCGCAGCGGGCATTGCCGGCGTCATCGTTATCCTGTCCGGTGTGCTCGCCTTCACACTGCTGGGACACAAATGGGAGGCGGCAGCGGTGCTCATACTGAGAACCCATCAGGACGAGTTCGCCTTGGGAACCAGCACACCTTTCAAACCTCAGGAGTACAACCTCAAGACGATGTTGGACACCGTGAAGCTATCGACTACGCTGGACGCCGTGATGAGGGCGACCGGCGTTTCCGTTCTGCGACGCACCCTGGCGGCAGCCATCGACGTCAGCCCGGGCAAGGACTCAAACATGTTCCAGGTCAGAGTGATCTGGGCAGATCCGAAGACGGCCGCCTCCATCGCCAACCAGGTCGCTTCGATGCTTATCGAACGCAGCCGCACGATGCGCCGGAAGGACGCTGAGGACGCCTATGAATACTACAGCGCCCAGCTGGATGAGGCGCGGGTGACGAGGCGTTCCATCAACACAGAAATGCAGCGATTCCTGGCCGACACAAAGGCTAACGATTTCGATACCGAGATCAAAGTGCTGATCGAAGAACTTTCTCAGCTGGAGTCGCAGTACAACATCAAGTCGGCTGAAATAGAGGCCATGCACTCGGCGAAGAAGCGGCTGGAACGCCTGATCGGCGAAGAGCCCGAGATGGTGGTGGTCTCAACCATTTACCGCAGTCCTCTCAAGCAGCGGCTGACAGAATACGAGTGGCAACTCAAGGAAGCGCTAAGCCGCTACACTGCGGAGAACCCGAAGGTGGTCAAGCTGCAGCAGCGGATAAACGTCCTCAGGAGGATGATCGAGGACAGTAACGACGAAGGGGCACCAGAGAACACGTATGCCCCGAGCGCTCAACGCACCGAAATGCAGACGCGCCTGCAGCAGATGACGGACGAACTCAAGATTAAGGAGGCGCAAGCCGGAGCCCTTAGTCAAACGATCAAGGGCATGCGTGACAAGCTCACGCGCCTCACGTCCGGCAAGAAGGGATACGAGGTGATCCACAGCCGTTTGGAGGGCATCGAAACCCTGGAGACCAACCTGATGAGTCGGGTGGAGGAGGCACGGGTCATCATGCTGCGCAACGAGGGGAGCTTCGACCTGGTGGAAAGCGCGCGCCTGCCGCAGGAACCCTTACCGTCGGGGCGCAGGCTGGTTGTTGCCGGCGGCGTCGTATTGGGCGGCGGCGCGGGGTTGTTCATCGCCCTGCTTCTGGAGTTATTCGACCCACTGGCACGCAGCCGGCGGGACGTCATGGATCTCACAGAAGCGGAGCTGGTGTGGGAGTTCCAGCGCGTACCGGCGGGTGAGCACTCGGTGGTCGACACCCGGGCTCCGTCCGAACCGGTGTCCATCCTTTTCCGGCGCCTACTCAACGATATGAATGCCCGGCTGGACGAAGACCAGTGGCGCTGCCTGGCGATTACCAGCGTCGAGCCCCACGTCGGGCGCTCACTGGTGACGACGAACCTGGCCCAGGCGCTTGTGCTTAAGGAGCAACCGGTCATCCTGGTCGATGCTGACCTGCGCAGTGCAGCGGGTAAGCGCCTGTCAGAGCTGTTTGGCCTGCCCGGCAGCCGACCCGGGCTTTGGGAGGCATTACAGGAGACCGCTTCGGTCACCGGCCTGCTCACGGAAACCGAAAGCCGGGGCCTCCACATCATCGGACCCGGAAACCCGCCGCCCCCGCAGGAAGGGGCCTCTGACGAGGCACTCGCAGCGCTCGGCACCCGGCAGATGCGAACGATGGTGGCAAACCTCGAAAAGTCGGGACGGCACGTGCTGTTTGATCTCCCGCCGCTGGCGACCCAGGAAACCTCGGTGGAAGCTGCCGCGACGATTGGCAATCTACTGCTCGTCGTGCGCAGCGGGCAGACACCGCGCTCGGAGCTGCGCGAAACAGCCCAGATGCTGCGCGACAGGGGCATCAGCCTTCGTGCTGTCCTGCTGACCGATGTTCCAAACGACCTTCTTAGCGGAAAACCCGCCTTCAAACCCAGCTCACCTCCCACCCGGAGGAGCTGGAGATATTTTCGCAGACCCAAGACCACAGAACCGACCCGGGGTACCCATGCCTAGCATTCGCCTCTCGATCACACTCATCACAGCAACCCTGCTTCTCGGCTGCGTCTCGAATCCACCGACCCCGTCCCCGCCGTCCTCTGCTGCGCCGTCGCAGCAGCAAATGCCCAGGATCATGACCACGGAGGAACAGCTGGCCGAACTTCAACGTGTGGTCGCCGAAACCGCCAACGAACCGCGGCTCGGCAAATCAGACGTGCTGAGTATTTCGGTTTATGACGAACCGGATCTCGGCGTACGGGGAATTCCGGTGCGCCCGGACGGCAAGATATCCTTTCCGCTGATCGGCGAAGTGCAGACAGAGGGCCTCACCGTAGACGAACTCTCTACGACCATCACCGAGCGCTTGAGCCGATACGTGCTTGCGCCCAAGGTTTCGGTCATCGTTGAGGAGTTCAATAGCCTCAACTACACCATCTACGGAGAAGTCGCGCGCCCGGGTGTCTATCCGCTGGCGAGAGACGTGAGAATCACGGAGGCAATGGCAAAGGCCGGGGGGCTGAACAAGGGACAGTTTCGCGCAACTTCTGTCGAGGTCGCCGACCTCACCCACGCATTCATCTACCGAAATGGCAAAACCCTGCCCATCGATTTCGTCCGCCTGCTGCGCGAAGGAGACCTTCGCTTCGACGTCAACCTGCAACCGGGAGACTTTATCAGCATTCCCTCAGGGTTATCGAAAGAGGTCTACATCCTCGGCGAGGTGACGTCTCCCGCACAATTCGCGTTCCGGGAAAACATGCCGATGTCGAGGACCCTGGCCCAGGCGGATGGTTTTACCCGGGACGCAGACCTGTCACGCATCCACGTCATCCGGGGAGCAATCAGCAACCCGGTCCTGATCGTGACGGATTTCAACAAAATCCTCAACGGCCAGGCCCAGGACTTCCAACTCGAAGCGGGTGACATCGTCTACGTGCCGCCGACCAACCTCGCCTCCTGGGCACGCGTAATCGACTACATTGTGCCCACGATCCAGGCGCTGCAGACCGGAATCATTTTGAGCGACACTGTAAGAAAATAAGTGGGATACCTGCGCCTGAAGACCCGGTTCCGAAACCCTGGCTGGATTCACCGTGCGATGCGATCTGCGTTGCAGAATGGTACGGCAGGGCGAAATCCTCAGCCGCGGCTGTTCAGCCGCTCCAGCGATACCGGCAGTTAACTCCCTCCAAGCCACCGCGACAGGCAGCAAACCTTGAACCGACTGCGATCGACGGGATGGTCCGGTATTTGCTATATAGACAAGATCACGGGCAGAATTACTAGAGGCAGGTGGCAGTGTCAGACGACAAAAGTTCGAATCCGGCGGGTACGATCCCGCCTTCAACCCTGTCCCGTTCCTACGGCGACGCGCCGGGAGGGGCCCAGGATTCGGTGTCAGCCAAATGGCAGTGTTACCGAATAAGGCGCAGAACAGGGGTGATCGTATTGTTGGCGACAAGTCTGTTCGCTACAATTTTCTGGAACGAACTTTCCGGGTCTATCGTCGAATCCTTGCCGACCGGCAACAACAAGCCAGAGATGCCCGGGGAGACCATCGTTGGTGACCTGGGTATCACCTATCCGCTCGCCCGCTCGCGGATGAACCAGCCCGAACACCAGGTGATGCCGATCAACAAAGCGCCCGCACGCTACCTGGAAACCCGGTCGCACAGAGCGATCACGGTCGGCTTCGACGCCCTTGACCATGCTACCGCCACAAGCGGTGCCGCGGACTACAGGCTTTGGAGCACTACCGATCCGGGCTATGCCAACCCGGTGGCCGCCACGCGTGTCGGAAGCGACCAGCAGGCTGTGGGCTTCGACGACGGGAAACGGGTGCTCATTGATGCCAGGCTGCACTTGCTGTTTCCCCGCCCGCTGAAGCCCGGGCACAATTACAAACTCGATATTTCCCCGGCGGTCCCCGGCGAGAACCGGTTTACGGTCGGCGTCATCTATGCACCTGACCGGGTGTCGGGCTCGATCCAGGTGAACCAGGTCGGCTACGCTCCCTCCGCGCGGAAGTTCGCCTTTCTGGGCAACTGGCTGGGCAGCGCGGGCCCGCTGCCGGTCGATTCGCCCGAGTTCCAGGTGCTTGACGCCATGAGCGGAGAAGCCGTTCTGCAGGGACGAGCCACACTGCGTGCCAAGGCAGACCCCTGGAGCGGCAACGATGTCTGGGAGGCGGACTTCTCCGGGCTTTCCCTGACAGGTCGCTACCGGATCCGGGTGCCGGGGCTCGGAGTCTCGGATTCATTTACCGTCGCCGTGGATGTATACGAGGACATCTATGTGAGCTTGATGCGGCTGTTCTATCACAGCCGCAACTCGCTCCCCGTGAAAGCCCCTTGGGCCGACCCAGGCTTCGAGCGACCCCGGGGGGGCGTACCCCCGGCGATGGACGGCATTTTCCACGAGGCCGTGGGAACCAGCCCGCTGGGCCGCGGCGAGCCGGCCGGGAGCTATCATCCGATATCGGGCGGTTGGTTCGACGCCGGTGATTTCGGTCAGTACGTGCCTAACGCGGCGCCGGTCTGGTTCCAGGTGGCAGCCGGATTCGACATCGCACCGGAGCGTTTTCGCGACGGCGATCTCAACATACCTGAAAGCGGCAACGGCATTCCGGACGTTCTCGACGAACTCGAGTGGGGTCTGAATTGGCTGCTGTCCATGCAGGATCCGACGGACGGCGGCGTCTACTTCCGGATCGCCAGCCGCAGCTGGGATGAGTCGCTGCCACACGAGATCGACACACCACGTGTCATCGCGGAAAAGACCACTCATGCTACTGCTGCCTTTGCGGCCGTCTGTGCCCTGCACGCCAGGTTGATCCAGCCCTACCGCCCCGAGCGGGCCAAGCGAGTGCTTGCAGCAGCGCTGGCGGCCTGGCAGTTCCTGCAGGACCGCCCCCGATGGCCTGAGGAAGGGGAACGCTACCGCAATCCGGCGGGTATCCACGCCGGTGAATATGCGGATGCCTCTTCTCTCGACAATCTCCTCTGGGCAGCGGCCGAGCTCTACCGTACGACAGGCCAGACGCGCTACCGGCAGGCATACGAACAGCTCGCCCCATCAGTTCGCATCGACCCAACCGCCGGCATTACCTTCAAGGACCAGGGAATGGCGGCATTATGGGCTTATCTCATGGCCCCCCGGAACGACCAGGACGCTATTCTCAAAAAGAAGGCACGCTCCGACCTGATCGCCGCGGCGGACTGGTACATCCGCAAAGCCCAGGAAAATCCTTTCCGTGCCCCGGTGCACCAGTACATCGGCTTCCTGGGCTGGGGCACCTTCGCGCGCTCCACCCGAGCGACCCTGCCTCTGCTTCAGGCCTACCGGTTGACCGGTGACGCGAAATACCTGGAGTGGGCATGGCAAACCCCGAACCCGCAGCTGGGTGCCAACCCCCAGTCCCTGAGCTACATCACCGGAATCGGGAAGCGATCGCCCCTCTACCCGTTGTCGAAGCTTTCTCAGTTCCAGGAGTCAGAAACGCCCTTGCGGGGCCTCCCCGTCCATGGACCCCACTTCCATCTTCCGGCATTGTGGAAAGAAATGACCGCGGTAAACAAAGCCTACTTTCCACCCGAAGCGCCTTCGAACGGAATGCCCAAGGAAAAGGCGGGCTTTGCGGAGGTATACCCCGTGCTTCGGCGTTACACTGACTCCCTGTACCTTCCTCCAATGTCGGAACCCACGATAGCCGAATACGCCCAGGCAGCGATTGCCTACGCGCTTTTGAGATGATTGGGTAAACGTGTGCTCAATCCTTAAGGCTATGGCACATTGGGTACCTTATAGCTTCCCACCCTTCAGGGTGCACTCCACCCAGTCCTGAAGGCACAAATCCAGTGCGTGGCGCCAATGTGGGAGCCGCTGGCCGAATGTCCGGAATAGTTTTTCTCCCGACATGGCAGAGAACGGCGGGCGGGGTGCCGGAACCGGGTACTCCGACGTGGGTGTCGGACTGATTTCCTTTATACGGTTTTCGATCACCCCTGATGTATCCGCGAGAATCGCCTTCGCAAACCCATACCAGCTAGTCGTGCCCGATGAGGTCAGGTTGTAGATCCCTTTTATCTCTGACAGGTACTCCCTGAAGTCGAGATTGTTTCCGGAGCTCGAGCTGCAGGCGGCCCGGGACAGAATATGCGCAGTCGACTCGGCAATCATCCGGCTCCAGGTGGGGCTGCCGGTCTGGTCATCGACGATCTTAAGGGTTTCTCTCTCCCTGGCGAGTCGCAGCATGGTCAAAAGAAAATTCTTTCCCCGGGTGCCGTAAACCCAGCTGGTGCGCAGTATCAGATAGGAACCGCCGACTGCCTCGATGGCACGGTCCCCCTCGAGCTTGGTCCTTCCGTAGGTGTTGACCGGCTCGGGGGTGTCGGTCTCTTCATAAGGCGTGGCGGAGGTCCCGTCGAACACATAATCGGTCGAATAGTGAATCAGTGCGGCACCCAGTTTGTGTGCCTCTTCGGCAAGAACGCCCGGGGCCTTTCCGTTGATGGCCATCGCCTTGTCGAACTCCTCCTCGGCCTTGTCCACCTCCGTGTAGGCGGCGGCGTTGACGATCAGCACCGGTCGGATCTCCCGTACCAGTGAACAAATGGCATCAGGTACAGCAAGATCCAGAGGCAGATTTTTGTCTGACCGATCCGCGACCACCAGATTTCCCAGTGGTGCGAGGGCCCGCTGGAGTTCCCAGCCAACCTGGCCGTTCTTTCCGATCAGGAGAATGTTCTGCAGGTCTTTATCCATAGGATGGGAGCCTTTCTCGGGGCAGTTTTGCGAGGGTGGGTGCATCGCGGTCTTTTAACGACAGTTCGGGGTTTGTGACAGGCCAATCGATGCCGATGTCGGGATCGTTCCAGAAGATGGACACTTCTGCCTGGGGATTATAAATATCCGTGCATTTGTAGGAGAATAGGGCTGTGTCGCTGGTAACGCAGAAGCCGTGGGCATACCCAACTGGTACAAATAGCTGGCGTCTATTTTCCGCAGACAGCGCCACCCCCATCCATTTCCCGAATGTGGGAGAGCCCACCCGGATATCCACAACCACATCGTAGACCTCTCCCTGGAGAACCTGCACCAGTTTGCCCTGGGCATTGGGCTTCTGGTAGTGCAAACCCCTGAGAATGCCCGATCGTGAAAAAGAGAGGTTGTCTTGTATGAATCCGGACGGTATCCCTGCCTGTTCATAGCATTCCCGATTCCAGGTCTCGAGAAAAAAGCCGCGCGCATCGCCGAAAACCTTGGGGTCAATGATCAACACGCCGGGCAGGTCTGTTTCA
>JAQYVO010000205.1 GCA_030145425.1 Chromatiales bacterium
CGTCATGAGGCGGGGTGGGGAGTAACCGGAAGCGAATTGTCGGTCTGTAGTAAAGCGAACCTGTTTCGGCGGTGCGTAGCGACGAGCCTGCTAGGGTACGGCGAAGTCTGAAAATCACCGGTCACGTTGAAGTGGTAGCGAAAACGATGACTGGGCGCGTGACGTGGTTGGGGATTGAACGACAAGAAGGTGTAATGCAGCAAGCGGGGAGACCTGTGCACCGAGGTGAAGGTGTAGAGGAGTCAGAACCCTCATAGTACCGAGGTGCAGCAACAACAGGCTCGATGGCTCTACCGTGGAAACGCGGAGCACAAAGACGCTTTGGGGGGCGAGCCCTGCCTAAGGAGTACTGAGCTGCATGAGAGGTGCGTTTAACAAAGGCGCGCTGAGGGAAGGGGGGTAGGAAGGTAGATGTGGCAGTCGATATGACAGTAACCCGAGAGGTAGCGTCTCAAGTGTCAGAAATGACTAAACCGGAGGCAGAAGCTCATGGCCCGCTCACGTGGGGATGGGTGGAAACTGGCGTATGGACGGAGCACATGTTGGCGGCCCTGGGCAACGGGGTCAAAGGAGGCAAGTGGTTTAGCCTGATGGACAAGGTGTATTCGCCGCGTACGCTGGCAGTAGCCTGGGAACGGGTTGCGGCCAACAAAGGAGCGGCGGGCGTGGACAGGATCAGTGTCGAGCGTTTTGCAATGAAGGCCGAACAGTACCTCAGGGAACTGAGTGAAGACCTGCGCACGAAGCGTTATCGGCCCGAAGCGGTGCGTCGTACCTACATTCCGAAAGGGCGGGGCCAAACCCGTCCCCTGGGGATACCCACGGTAAAGGACCGGGTGGTGCAGACGGCGCTCAAGCTGGTTCTCGAACCAATATTTGAGTTAGAGTTTCTGCCGGTCAGCTATGGATTTCGACCAGGGCGGGGATGCAAGGATGCCCTGCGGGAAGTCGAGCGTTCATTGAAGGAAGGCTACACCTGGGTGGTGGATGCCGACCTCAAGAGCTACTTCGACACCATCCCGCACGAGCCCCTGACGGAAAGGGTCAAGGAACGGGTGAGTGACGGGAATGTACTGGACCTCATCCAGGCGTTTCTCGACCAGGACATCCTGGAAGAGGCCAAGCGCTGGACACCAACGCAGGGAACCCCACAAGGCGCGGTGTTGAGCCCGTTACTCGCGAACCTCTATCTGCACCCATTGGATGCAGACCTGACCGGTGCTGGTTACCGCATTGTCCGCTATGCGGATGACTTCGTGGTCCTGTGCCGGACTCGCAAGGAAGCCGAGCAAGCGTTGTGTCGGGTACGGGTTTGGGTCGAAGCCAACGGGCTGACCTTACACCCGGACAAGACCCACCTGGGGAATTGCATGGAGCAGGGGCAAGGATTCGAGTTTCTGGGATACCGGTTTGAGTGTGGGCGGCGCTGGGTGAGAAAGAAAAGCCTGGCTCGTCTCAAGGACAGTATTCGTCAACGGACACGGAGAACGCGGGGAGACAGCATGGAATGCATCGTCAAGGACCTCAATCCTATGCTCAGAGGCTGGTTCAATTACTTCAAGCACGCCCACAAATACACGTACAAACCCATAGACGGTCTCATTCGTCGACGGCTACGAGCTATCCTGCGCAAGCAGAACAAACGCCCCGGATTTGGGCGTTGCCATGCGGACCACCTGCGGTGGCCCAATGCTTACTTCGCAAACCTTGGGCTTTTCACCCTGTATGAAGCCTATTGTCATGCGAGCCAACCCCGATGAGGATAACTACCTTCTGGAGAGCCGTGTGCGGGAGAACTGCATGCACGGTTCGGTGGGAGGGGAGGACGTGAGTCCTTCCCTACCCAATCAGTGGTGATCTATCCCCTTGATATGAGGAATAGTCCTCAGAAAACCGGTGCCGGCAGCGCTGCTCTATGCCGGTAAAACGGCCGTCGCGAGTCTCGCCCATAGACTGAATAAATTTTTCCGATTCACTCAACATTGCACGGTACAGTAAACCACAAAGCCGGCCGGCCCGGGTGCCCACCCATTTATCGGGCAGCAGCGGCACTGGCAGATCAGGATCGTGAAGCAGGACTCTGTGGTAGTGATGAACAAGCAGGGTGCGAAGGGCAAAGCATTGCCCGGGCTCCAGTCCGGAGGTTTCAGCGCCCTGTTCAATGGCCGTAGCCAAGGGCCTGTAGCGTTCGATAAAGTTCTCGTATTCCTGCTCCAGCATTTCGAGATTGAAGCATTGCCGGGCCATTTCCCTGGGTTGCAACCCACGAGTGTGATCGAAGTTTTCCGCACGCATGACCACCACGCGTTCCGCGATGCCCATATCGGCAAAGGTGTTCCAGACAGTTTCAACCGGGGCAGTTGGGTGCCCATAGACATTGGGTGCTATCACACCAAAGCCCATCCGGGTGAGACGTTTGTGAAGATGGGTCCGCTGATCGGTGTTGATGCCCCTCGTTCCGGTAAACACAAGACGCCACTGTCCGTCCCATTGCCGTTCCGAGTGGTAATAGATGCGCCGGTCGGTATGGAGTACTTCGGCCTTCGCGGAGGCGGTCAGTCTGTAGTAGCTGCGTCTCCCCGACTTTACACCCTCGATCCAGTTATCCTGGGCCAGTCGATAGACTGAGGTTCTCACCAGCCGTTCGCTGATACCCAGGGGTTCCAATAACCGCACCAGGCTGCCCAGCCAGATTTCAACGCCGTGGGCTGCCACCGTGTCCCCGAACAACGTCATCAACAGAGAAGGCGTGCGACTGGGAGTCGCTTCGAGGAATCTGTTCAAGACCATAAGACTGCGCCTTTTCAATAGCGCATCGGCTTTGCTCATCGTGATGCTTCCGGGACTTCGATGTCCAGATCCCATCGACCTTCGGAGCACGCGAGTACTTCGAAATCTTCTGCCCAGCCCGTAAGCCTGGACTTTAGATGCTCCCGTTGTCTTTCATCCAGCGTGGGGACCAGTTCCGATATCAGTTGAAGTGTCTTATCCTCGTTCTGGGCCACCGCCTTTGCGAACTCCGCATTCCAGAGTTTTTCCGGGGAAACCATCAGTTCGCGAATCCTGGGCTCAAAAATGTTCATTTCGCCACGATCAGCCAGGGTCTCTCGCAGCGTCTCTTGCCATTTGCGCCGGCTTTCGACCCACTGGAGCCCAATGGGTCCGATATCCCGACCCCATCGCTCGACGCGTCTTATCTGCACGGTGGAAAGCGGACCCATCCAGCGGCGCAGTTGCTTTACCATTTCCCTGATGCGTCGCTGTGCCCTTTCGTCCGGTTCTGCCGAGACGATACGCTCGTAGATTTCCTGGTTGCGCTTCTCCAGACTTGCCATGAGCTCATCAATCTGGGCATCGCTCGCCGTGGCCAGCAGTGTGGCAATATCAGGGCTGAGTTTTCCAACCAGAATCCGCCAGTATTGGACGAGTTGCTGATAGTGCTTATCCAAAGACGGTCGCGACAAAGCTTCGACAGGGTCCACGGCAATTTCACTCAACCACTCCGAATATGCCGGTAGCTGGGTGGTACAGTGCCATTCGAGCTGGCTCAGCAGACGCTGCTCGAGCAGGCTGCGCTGTGTCGATTCCAGGCTCACGTAGTCGTAAACGTACCAGGGTACCAACCAGTCGAGCTGCCGATACATGAAACGAATACTGCACCCGGTCGATAGGGTGGTGGCCAGAAAAATCGAGGCCACGACTTTGAAACGTCTGTTTCTCGCCCGCATATCTAACCGGTGTCCGCTGGAAACATCCCCAGCTCCATGATTCTGAAGGGTGTGGTTCAAGCCAGAATGGCCAACCTTGAAAATCAATATAGCACTATAATGGCCGCTGTAAATCTTCGCCCTGCCAACCACTGTATCCAAAAGGAAAATCGATACATAATAGGGCGCTGAGAATGCAATGCCTGCCAATGAGGAACTGTCATGCTGGTGTTAATTCAGAATATGGCAGAGTCGGTTTCCGGCAAAAAGCTGCATCAGATCGTCAATGCTGCCACGAAACGATCCTGGTTTCCGTTTCGCCAAAGGGGCAGTATCGAAAACCTGGACATTATCAGAGTCCAGGACCGGGATAACCTAATCATGGACAAGCTTGCCGATGAGCAAGTAGCAGAGAGGAACGTACCAGATGGTGCCTGAAGATATGAAAGCATTTGCCACCCGCCTGAAGGAATCGGCAGGGGCGGTTGGGATATATTCACCCCGGGAATTGGCCAGGATACTGGGTATTCAGTCGCAAACGGTGAACCAATGGTACAGCGGGAAAACCAAACCCATTGGCAATAATCTAAAAAAACTGTTGACCCTGCTGAATGTCAAAAAGGAGTGGCTGATACACGGTACGACAGTCAAGGTGGTGGAGGGACTCGATGACCCGGTAGTCGATTTTGCCGATGCGGTTGCCGTGCTTTTAGGGATGGGAAAGTTGCTATCAGGCAGGAAGCAGGATCTCGCCAGTGGTGATGCAGAAAAATTCGGACGCATAATCACCAGGTCCGTCAAGAATGCCGACGAGGCGTTCCAGTCCCTCTTGCTGATGTATCAGAAAAAGTGAGCTTGTTTTAGGGCCTGTTAGCAGGCCCTGAAGTGAATAAGGTGAGTATGGAGACGACCGGACTGGAAACCACCCAGGCCTGCGTAAACTAAGTAACTAGCTACTAGTGGCTAGTTACCGAAAAATACAATGACTAACTACTCTTTCTCAGAATCGGTCCTTCTGCCGTATTGCGTCATTATGCCACCCATGAATTTCTGAAACATGTCCATGGCCCCCGCGGACTGAACCATAAAAGGTTTAAGCAGGCTGAGCGGGTCATATCCTTCTGCACCGGCATCCATCTGTTCACTGACTTGATCGAGAAGCTTGTTGTGAAAGGTCTCCAGATCGGGCCACCCCATCAGCTTACGGAATTCTTCCGGTGTGAGGTCGATATCAACTTTAATCTTCATGGTTTCTCCTGAGAGGGTGAGTCAAACCCGATAATAGGGTTCAGCTGACTACCGCAAGCTTGAAAGCGTTCGATCAGGCCCCTGTTCCGGCTTCAGCCCCATCGGCGGAAACCAGGTCCCGGTATGCGTGCCAGCTGGCGTGACCGATGATGGGCATGAACAGGGCAAAGCCTATATAGAACGTCATAATCCCGAGCCATACGAACATCACGATCAGCACACCCCAAAGTATGAGTGCCCTGGGATTTTTTATCATCGCACGAACGCTCGTCGTTAACGCTGTCAGAACATCAACCTGGCGGTCGACCAACATGGGTACCGATATGACACTCATGCTGAATACCGACAGGGCAATGATACCGCCGGAGATGATGCCCGCAGCCAGAAACCCGGTATTTTCACCCGACAGGAACAGGGAGGGAATAAAGTTTTCCATCGTCAGGGAGACCCCCGAATAGAATATGGCGAACACCAGGTTGGCGATCATTATCCAGACCAGCAGCGCCATCATCAGCACCAGGCCCATGAATAGCAGATTGGCGGGGTTTCTCTTCAGGGCCGACACAGCATGGGACAGGTTCGCTTCCTCCCCGTTTTCCAGACGGCGGCTGATGTCGTAGAGACCGACCGCCAGTATGGGCGCTACCAGGAAATATCCCGCGGCGAGTGGGGGTACAAGATAGAAAAGGGCACCTGAATAGAAAAAAAACGTCAGCAGGTAGCTGACGACCACAAAGACGAGGCCGTAACTCAGGCTGACCGCGGGGGTCTGCTGAAAATCCCGCCAGCCTGCGGCAATCCACCGCCAGGGATGATCCAGGGTAATTTCATTAATCCCCGGAATCATATCAGGCCCCTGCTGATATGCCGGTGTGGTGCTCTGGACCATCGCTTACCTCATAATGGATTTTGCGAATCCAACTGCAGTGTACAGCTGTTCGATAAACGCCACTGAATCGAGCATAAGGCAGAGCCCCTGATAGATTCAAACCCGCGTAATGTAGGGAAAGGGGAACAGAAAATCAATGATATAAGGAAATAACCATATTCTCTCCTACAACTTTTAGGTTGCCTTGAAATTGATTTTAGTCATAAACTACGTCGAAAATGCGGGTCGACTGCCGACGAATTAGGATCAATGGCTACCTGTGAGGAGATTTGATGGTTGAGTCGGATGTAAGTCCCGAAAATAACCGTAGAATCTTTGTCATCAAGCCCAACCGAAGCCTGTCCTGGAAACAATCCAAACGGGTTTTTTTCTTTCTGGCAGCATGTTTGGTTGCCGTGGGGTTCTATTTTTTTCTTTTGGGGGCCTGGGTGGTTTTACCCTTCGCCGGTCTGGAGGTTGGGCTCATTGGATTTGTGATTTACAGGCAGTTTCAATGGGCGTCGCGACAGCAGGTCATAGAAATCGAGGATAATACCGTCTGGATCAGTGAAAATGATTCATTGGAGAATAAGATCGGCTTTCCTGCGGCCTGGCTTCAGGTCAAGCTCAACAAGGATCCGTACAATTGGTATCCCAGCCGGTTGTATGTAGGTTCTCACGGGCGTTTTGTGGAGATTGGGAAAAATCTGATCGAGAGCGAGCGCGAATTTCTCGCAGAGGAACTTCGCGATGCAGTACAAAAATAATCATTAATATCAGGTGCAAAGGCCCGCTTCACCGATGAAGCCAAGCCGGGACGCATCCGCCACGACGGGAGATAGAGAAGGTATGTTTTTCAGATTGAAGACGTTAATCGGCTCGATATCGGCCGTACTCGGGTTGCTGGCGGCAGGTGGCGCAAGCGCTGAATTGGGGGTGAATTTCCCTGAACCGGCTGCTGGCGTGGCCCAGGAAATCTTTGATATCCACATGATGACGATGGGTATTGCTACGGTCCTCCTGGTCATTGTGTTCGCCGTTGTTATTTACTCGCTCTATACCCACCGCAAGAGCAAGGGCTATGAGCCCGACC
>JAQYVO010000027.1 GCA_030145425.1 Chromatiales bacterium
ACCACCCACCACAGACCCGGCCACTGAGCCGGGTTTATTGTGTCAGGGAAGTTTACATTTCAATGATATAACTAAATGATTAATAGATATAACTCATTGATTTTATTTTTTTTAAATGTGTGCGGCACAAATTTTGCTGTCCTGTAAAGTTAAGCGCTTATTCAGCGCAAAAACGCATTTGTAGCAAAAAGGACGCAGTCATGGTGGACAGGCACAAAATCATACTTACCGAAGTAATTCGGGCAGCAAAGTCACTGACTTCTGATGAGAAGCAGTTAGCTTATTTGACTTTGCGGTTACTGGTAAATCGAATTATGGTTCTGGAGAAACAACTGTCTCGCCACGAGGTCTCAGATAAAGGTTTGTCGTACTAACCCCAAGCTACCAGCCATCGCGCCGGGCTTTACAGATCCGCATTTAAAAACCGCCACGGGGTTTCGGTGACGGTCCCGGACTCCAACCGCACTGAGCGATGCCTAGGATATCGTTAGTAGCTAAGCTGTGGTCCTATGATATTAGTAGCCGAGTACCGGTTACCTGTCTACCTCGACAGATCTTTCAGCATGAATATGCGACGGTAAACGATTATTAGGCGGGACCATTGGGGGCTGTATCACCTGGGTGGATGCGTACGGATTCCCCCACTGGAGCCATGCCGGACTCACTTCCAAGACGATAGCCAACTCGACAACCATGCGGGGGGACAGAATCTCGCTGCTCTCCAGCTTTTGAATGACAGCCGCATTGGTTCCTGCAAACTCTCCAAGTTTATCCTGGGTGAGTCCCCGGGCTTTGCGAGTTTCCCGGAGTCGGGCACCGATTCCTAGATTTGCTTTCTGTAGTTCAGTGGGTGTCATGGTTCTTTTTTAGAGTTGTTGTGTAAGGCCATTTGTACAGGATAAGGCTTGGTATGTAAATCCTCTTTCTCGATCTGAGTTCAGTTCTAAATCTCATTAAATATAGGGTTACAGGCGTAGTGAGTACTAACTATTATCTGCAAACCTACTGAAACTCAGTGAGTTACCCGGGACTTCTCCGTGCCGCTTCAAGAGGATAAAGCCCTGGAATTTTTTGCCCGGGTGCCTAGGCTGAATTCAGAGCAGATCCTCCAGTGGGCGCCCCTGCTGGTCACTCCATCGTCGGCATTTCTTCAGGGGTGTCGCTTCTTTCTGGAGGACTTTCTCGCAGGTGGTTGAGGTGTCAGTTTACTTTCTCCAAGCAGCATCCCTGGCGGTAGGTTTTTACGGCTTGGTAGGTCGGGATCGGCTTCTGAAAGGGTGGGTGATATGGCCGATGAGGCTTTGGCTGCGACCGAGAGGTTTGGGTATGGGATAAGATCGTAGCATGCAGGTGATCTCCATTTTAATTCCTGTCCAGTGATCAACTATCTGTAAGTAGAGGAGGAACTGACGGTGAGTTGTTGCCACTACTACGAATTTACCGAGACCGGTGACGACATTTTCAGTGTCGATGCCGCTGCCATCAAGTACGGCCCCGGCTCTCTGCGGGAGGTCGGCGATGATGCCGGCATGCTGGGAATCACGCGGGCGGCCGTTTTTACAGACCCTGTTGTCGGTGCCCTGGAACCAGTCCGGTCCGTGCTCGAATCATTGCGTGCGGCCGGTATCGATTTCGAGGTCTATAACCAGGTCAGAGTCGAACCGACCGACGAATCCTTCAAACAGGCTATCCAGTTTGCCAGGGAGGGCCGATTCGACGGCTATATCTCGGTGGGTGGTGGATCGGTCATGGATACCTGTAAGGCGGCCAATCTTTACGCTACCTGGCCGGCTGATTTCATGGCTTATGTCAACGCGCCGATCGGCGAGGCGCTGCCGATTCCGGGGCCGATAAAGCCGCATATCGCCTGTCCGACAACTTCCGGTACCGGCAGCGAATGTACCGGGATCGCGGTGTTCGACTTCCTCGAGATTCGGGCCAAGACCGGCATCGCCGCTCGGGAGCTGCGGCCGAGCCGCGCGGTTATAGATCCTACGTGCACCTACAGTCTCCCGGCGAATGTGGTTGCTGCCAGTGGCTTTGACGTCCTGTCGCATGCACTGGAGTCTTACACCGCGCTTCCCTACACTCAGCGTGTCCGACCCGAACGCGCGCATCTGCGGCCGATGAGCCAGGGCGCCAACCCCTACAGCGATATGGGTTCCCGCGAGGCATTGCGGCTGGCGGGACGCTACCTGGAACGGGCGGTGGCCGATGCCGGCGACCATGAAGCACGCGACGGTATGATGTTCGCCGCCACTCTGGCGGGGATTGCGTTTGGTAATGCCGGTGTCCACCTACCCCATGGCATGTCATATTCGGTAGCCGGAATGGTCCGGAATTTTCGTCCGGCCGGCTATCCGGACGATGCGCCGATCTGTCCACATGGCATGAGCGTGATCGTCAACGCACCGGCAGCCTTTCGCTTTACGGCGTCGGCCTGCCCTGAACGTCATCTCGAAGGCGCCAGGTTACTCGGAGCCAACATCCACAATGCGACCGAAGATGATGCAGGCGAGGTGCTGGTGCAAAAACTGTTGGCACTGATGAAAGCTACAGGAATGCCGAATGGGGTGAGCGGAGTGGGCTATGAAGAAACAGATATCCCTGACCTGGCAGCAGGCGCCTACCTTCAACAAAGGCTTTTAAAAAACTCGCCGCGTCCCGTCAACGAGCAATCCCTTGCAAATATCTACCATGGCGCGCTGACATACTGGTAACAGGCTATTCGACAGAGTTGGACCCCACAACGATACCTAAAGGGGCGCGATAGCCCATGCGGTTTATGTTTGCCGAGATTGGGCTTGAGAGTCAACCTCACTCATCGTGAGTGTGGCTGGCTTCTACTTCCATAACAAAGTTCTGATTGATCTGATCGATCAAATCAACAAAGAACTCCTCGTCGGCCAAGAGTTCGTCCAGACTTTCGGTACCGGAAACGCTTTCCAGGTAAAAAACGTTCGAACGCACAGCTTCAGTGCTCATGAGTCGCTCTCAAAGTAGTTGCCGGTACCAATGGTTAGCATAATCAGGCCTTAAGAACTCTGTCGGCAGCGACCTGCTGCCTGGGAAAAAGCGGCACTACCATGGGCCCTTTGGTCTTCCGCCGTGAGCCTTTTAAAAATCAATTATCTGGGAATTATAGTCGTATATCGTATAAATACTATGGGGGAATTCCCTCAGTAAGAAAGACGCCGGGTTCGATTAAGGAGCAGAGTGCTGCATGCTCCGGAAGTAGAGCGGGCCCTCTGCATAGTGTAAAAGTTGCTTCACACTATGCTTCCTAAGAAGAGGATGCGCCCGGATTAATTAGATCGAATACGCTTACTTAGTCCGGTTATCGGTCGCGCTGCGTTTGAAAAGTTCCGATAGCTTTCTTACTGCCTGTCCGGCCTTGATTCCCAGAACCGTCCCAAGACCGGGACCGAGTACCGCGGTTCCCGCGGCTGCGCCGGCCAGGGCTGCTTGGGTGGGGCGCAGTCGCGGCTCCCGGGTGGTTCCTGAAACGCCAATTGGGATACCGATCAGTGCGGAGAATTTCTTCACCCCCACGTCGATAATGCCGTCGAGATTATCATCGGGATCCACCTCCAGGTTACCTTTGGCCTCGAAGCTCTTGGACAGAAGCTGAAGGTCGCTGGCAGTAAGCATCCCCTTTTGGAGATCGAGCCGGCCGGAGAGATGTTCGAAGGGGGTTTCACCGCCTGTCACATAGTCGCCGGATACTTTCTGGGCCGCCTTCTTCAGGTCCATCTCGTAAATAGTGCCGTTTAGCACCAGGAACTCACAGTCGATGGCAGGGCGCTTGAACAGGTGGCCGGCCCGGTCGGCCGATAGCCGTGTTTTGCCCGTGGCGTAAAACCGACCTGCCAGGGCCCGGGTATCAAAGGTTGCCAGCAACGGTTCCAGTTCCACACCCGAAACTTTACCCTCGAGTTTCAGGGACCAGCCGTTCTTCCATTTCAGTCTACCCTTACCTTTGACTTTACCGCCGTAGAGCCCTCCATTGATCCGGTCTACCCGGAGATGGTCCTTCCCGGCCATTTGTCCGTCGAGTTCCAGATGGTCGATTCTGATCGGCGGTCCGGCAGGCAGGTTCCAGTTACGTGCGCGGAGCTTTACCTTGAGGCCCTTTTCCGCAGAATCGATGAGCAGTTTCAACCGGTCGTCCTGCCCGACAAGGCTTGCGGACAGCAGGGCTCCGCTCTCGTTGGTCTGCAGCTTGATGTCGTAAGGACCGAGCGGTCTTGCGGACAGTGACGGAATGCTGACTTGCAGCTGCTGGAGCTCCAATTGGGATGCCTTGTAGCGTATCCGGCCGTCGAGCTTCTTGAACCGAAGCGCCTCTCCGCTGCCGGATCTGCCGTTATCCCTGCCGCCCATGTGAAGCGCACCATTCTCCAGGACCAGGTGTCCATTCAATTCCGGATTGCTCAATAGCATCGACGGTTCGGGTGCCCGCATCTCGAATGCGCCGTCCCAGCCCAGGCTGCCCGAGAGTTCAGATCGACCCAGTGTGGCAAGCACAGCACCTGTGTCCACGCTATCCAATAGCACCTGTCCATTGAGCTGCCATTCCTTTTCCCAGCCAAGCTGGACCTGCCCTGTCATCGAGCCGGTATAGGCGTTAGCCCGCAGGTTTTCGATCTTGAGAAGATTCCGGTCCTTGAGCCAGATTCCTGAGGCAACAACGCGATCGAAGAGTAGCGGTGGTCCATAGGGAATTTGCCAGTCTCGTGCCGTGAAACCAAATATCAGGCTACCTGGCTCGCCAAGGACGATGTTCAAAATGGCGGAATAGTCCAACCTGGAGATACTGACATCCACCATCCCGCCTTCCGGACCGAATAGAAACACCAATTCATAGGGGCCCAGCTCGCGATTATCCCGGCTGAGCAGCCGCACGGGTGAAGCAACGATGCGACGCAGTGCAATATCCAGCGACGGCCCGCCTTCAGCCGGTTTGCTGATCCGGGCGACATACTCCACGAGTCCAGCCAGGCTTCCCGTCAGATCCTGTAGGTGTAACTCTGAGATGACGATTTCACCACGCCAGATCTGACTGAAGCTCACGTCCAGGTTTACCGCCTCCACGTTCAGGTTCGAAGACTTGTCCCGATGGGTAAACCTGATCTGGCGGGCGGTGAGTGAGGCATCGGGCAGCAGACTGATATCCAGTTTGCCAATGGTCACCGGAGTCTCGAAAGCCGCGGTGAGCGCGGATTCGAGCTGGCGGTGTATGGCACTACGGGAACCCAGCAGTTGCATAGTAACTGCCAGTACAGCGACGATGGTGAATATGCCAGCGGTGAGTACAACCGGTCTTTTCATCTGCTTTTTTCAGGAACCAAAAGAATCGCGTCAAACTGACGCCGGAAGAATGCACAGCCCTACGGGTGTTATCGGCAAGGAAATGTCTAGTCTTTACCCGACGGAGAAACTGACTGAGCTTCCTGGGAACTAACCAATTTATTGATAAATAAAGAAAATATTTTGACTGCTGCCAAATGGCAGCACAACAGGAAGAGGATTCTGATGGAGTCGTCAGTTGGGGAACCTCTGATCAATTCATAGACACTCGCCCAGAACTAATCGGAGGTTCCCTAGACAATGGATGTGAGGGCAGCGGAAATCCTGGCGTAGCAGATTTTCAAGATGGTTCGTGGTTGGCATCGACCGAAGAAATACCCCACAGCGTCTGATTCTGCCGGTGTTCGGACAAGCTGTTGCCTCAGGTATTCCCGGCAGCCGGAAAGATCAGCTCGGATATCTCCGCAACCTGCAGTTCCGCATCTTCGCAACTGCGGATGCATTCATCGGGTGTTGACTCCAGGATCGCCCATACCTCATCACTTACCTGCAGATCATGGGATTTTTCATCCACCCCGTTCTCCGCCGGTGTTGCCAGCTTTTGGGCGACGTGGGCAATGGAGGCTGCCAACGGATAGTCAGAAGACTCCGCTGGCTCCAGGTGATACCTGATAGCACTTTGCAGAATTCCCGGTAGCCGCCACAGCCGCGTCAGCTCTCCGCCCGCCTGGGCATAGTCGAATCCGAATATCTCCCGCTCCACCTCGTGAAGCGCCACGCCTTCCTGCCGCGACCGCAGTATTGACTGCTGCGAAAGTTCCGGTAACTGCTGATACATCACGAGATGCCCTATTTCACAGAGCAGCCCCGTAACGAAAAGTCGTTCACTGTCAAAAACACCGCATCGGGAGGCAAGTAACCGGGCAACCACCCCACAGCGGATGCTCTTTTGCCAGAAAGAGTCCATGTTCATCAATTCGGAAGATATTCCGGCGAACGTTTTGGTGACAGAGGTTGCGAGGACCAGGTCCTGAAGCTGCTGAATGCCGATCATGCCGATCGCGTGAGATACCGAATAGATCTTTGAGGCAAAGCCGTAAAACGCGCTGTTTGCCAGCTTCAGCAGACGGGCGGTCATACCCGGATCGCTGCTGATCACGGCTGCCACATCCGTTATGGAATAGTCCGGGTTATCCAGCGTTACTCTCAGCTGGTAGTAAACTTCCGGTAGGGAATAGAGGGTTGCGATATTGCCCAGACGGTCAAGAGCCTTTTCCATAGCATTGATTTATTATGAATTTATTTCCTTACCCGGAATATAACATAGAGGCGGGATTCTTCAACTCATAAGGTTGAACGGGGTGTTGCCGTCACTTCGATATGGAATTTTCTATCCGCGCGAGCAGATCATCAGGATCCACCGGTTTGCCCAGGTAGTCCACCGCACCGGCCGCCTTGCCCTTGCTTCGTTCAGTTTCATCCAGGTTGCCGCTGATAAATATCACGGGTATGGCGGCAGTCGACGGATTGTCCTTAAGGCTGCGGCACACCTGGTAGCCGTCTGTGTCGGGCATTATCACGTCCAGTAAAATCAAGTCGGGTGCCGGGTCGCCGTTCGCGATCTTAAGGGCCTTGACGCTGCCAGTGGCTGCCTTGACCTTATACTTTCCCCGCAGAATGCCGCTCAACAGCTGGATATTTGCAGGGGCGTCATCCACCACCAGTATGGTCTTTTGCGTTTCGCTCATCAGGATATCTCCAAGGAACCTTCCAACGACTCCATTATCTGAAGCGCCTTTTCAAAATCGTACGCCTCGATAGCTGCCGACAGCTTCTCCAGTCCGTCGAGTTGAGAACTCAGTCCCGGCTGGTCAGATAGTTCGGCGATCAGTTCCGCGGCTTCGGTGTCATCATCCATCAGGAGTTCGCGCAGCCGTTTGAGCTTTGGCCTCAGTTCTTCGGGATCGAAGGCCACGGAGGTCGTTGAACCAGCTTTTTCAACCCCAAGTCGTGACAGGAGCGATATGACGGGTTTCAATTCAGCAACTGCTTTCTGCAACAGGTCGTCGATCTGTGCGCTTTCCGCAGGCGTCTTGCAAGCCGCTTCCAGTCTGGCCGCAGCCTCCTGGATGGGAACGGCTCCAATGTTGGCCGCCACGCCTTTGAGCGTATGGGCGCAACGGATGGCCGCTTCCGGGTCATCGCTCTCCCGGGCCGCCCGGAAGCTGCCGGCAAAATCTCCCTGGGTATTCCGGAACGCAATTAAAAGCCTGCGATAAAGTCTACGGTTTCCATTGGCAATAGCCAGACCTGCCTCAATGTCTATGCCACTGATCGAAGGGATATCGGGCTGGTTGTCGGGTGCATGTTCTGTCGCCTCAGCGCCTGGCATTGCCCCAGGCTTCGAAGGCTTTATCCAGTTGGCCATGGTGGCGAACATTTCACCCACGTTGATAGGTTTGGCGATGTGGTCATTCATCCCGGCATCGAGTGCCTTTTCCCGATCGCCGGCCATGGCGTTGGCGGTCATGGCGATAACCGGCAGGTCTTTGAATTTCGAATGCCGACGGATCTCGCGGGTTGCGGTGTACCCGTCCAGGACCGGCATCTGCACATCCATCAGCACGCCGTCATACTGATTGTTCTCCAGCATCTCCAGGGCTTCCTGGCCATTGCAGGCAACTTCCACGCTCACACCATTGCTGCTGAGCAGTTCCATGGCCAGTTCCTGGTTGATCTCATTGTCTTCCACCAGCAGAACCCGTGCGCCCCGAATCCGGGACGTCGCCTCCCGCATTCCGCTTTCACGATTCACCCTGCGGCTTTCCGTCGCCACCGTGTGGCCGCAGGCGTGCATGATGGAATCCAGCATGGTCGAAGGGCTGACCGGCTTGCTGAGGCATCCCGCCAGGTTCAGGTCGGTCGCTGCCTGAACGATTTCGTCGCGGCCGTATGCAGTGACCATGATGACTGTCGGCGGCTGGCCCAACACCTCATCCTGCTGCAGCAACCGGGTGGTCTCGATCCCATCGATCCCCGGCATGCGCCAGTCCATCAGAACCAATTGATAGGGCTCCCCCGCGGTGGCGGCTCGTTTCAGCTCCTCCAACGCAGATTGTCCGTCGACCGCAGCTTCCACACGGAATCCAAAGGACTCCGTCATGGTGGTGAAGATCTCCCGGGCCGTCGCATTATCATCGACTACCAGCAGTTTCATACCGCTCAGGTCGGCGGTGGGCTTGAGGGGTTTCTCAACCGTGCCGTGCTGCCGGCCGAAGCGGGCGGTGAAATGGAATGTACTCCCTTTGTCGGGCTCGCTTTCGACCCAGATCTCCCCGCCCATCAATTCGGTCAGGCGTTTGGATATTGCGAGTCCCAGCCCGGTGCCGCCGAATTTTCGGGTGGTGGAACTGTCCGCCTGGCTGAACGACTGAAACAGTTTTCCCTGCTGCCCGGCTGTCATGCCCACGCCGGTATCCCGCACCGCGAAATGCAGCATGACGCCGTCGGCATCGGTTTCCAGCAGCCGGGTGGAGATAACGATTTCACCCCGCTCGGTGAACTTGACCGCATTGTTGCCCAGGTTGATCAAGACCTGCTGGAGACGCAGCGGGTCCCCGACCAGGGCGGTGGGTATACTCGTATCGGTGTCGAACAACAGCTCCAGCCCTTTGTCCTCGGTCTTAAGGCCCACCAGGTTGGCGAGATTGTCCATCACCTCCTCCAGGTGGAAACCAATGGACTCCATGTCCAGCTTCCCCGCTTCGATCTTGGAGAAATCCAGAATGTCGTTGATGATGCCCAACAGCGATTCCGCGGAGCGGTGAACTTTCTCGATGTAGTTCCGTTGCTTGCGGTTCAGCTCGGTTTGCAGTGCCAGGTGCGACATACCGATGATCGCATTCATCGGTGTGCGAATTTCGTGGCTCATGTTGGCGAGAAAATCGGATTTGGCCCGGGTCGCGACCTCTGCGGTCTCCTTGGCCTGTGCCAGGTCCCGCGTGCGTTCCTCAACCAGATCCTCCAATCCTTCGTTGATTTGATCGAGTTCCTCACGCTTCTCGTTGATCTCCCGCATCTTGTCGCGGATGGACTGTCGCATCTTGTCGAAGTTGCGGGCAAGTACGCCCAGTTCGTCATCACGTTGAACTGTGATCTCCTGGCGCAGCTCGCCTTTGGCCATATCCACCGACGCACGGGTCAGCGACAGGATGGGCCGCGTGATCACCGTGGTGATCAACAGTGCCGCGATGAACACGACAGCGGCCGTCACGAGCGCGATGCCCCCGGTCAGGTTGCGCAGGTTATAGATATCGACGAATGCCTCCGCTTCGTCGATTTCCACGATCAAAGCCCAAGTCGAGTGACCGAGTTCAAGCGGTGTATAGGCAACGAGAACCGGAACGCCCCGGTAATCATCTGTCACCACTTCTTCGGTCTTGCCGGCAAGCGCGTTGCGGCTCGCCAGGGTGTCGACGCTGCCTTTCTGCGGATTGAGGAAGGAAGCGCGAACCGACCGGTTGATGCTGTCGAGATAGGAGTCCGAACGCATGAGCAGGTCCGAACCTACCAGGTATGCCTCCCCGGTTTCCCCCATGGCCGACCGCTCCGACATGATCTTGTTGATGAGCTGGTTGCTCATCTTGAGGACGACAGCCCCGGTGGTTTCGTCGAGCATTACGACCGGTGCGATGATGAAGGAGCGCAGCCGGCCATCGGAGGGTTCGTAGATCTCGAAATCAGTCCAGACCACCCGCTCCAGTCCTGTTTCGAATGCGCGGCCCAGCAGGCTGTTCTTGAGCGGGCCCGTCAACAGGTTCTGGGCAAGATCGGCCTCCCTCTTGACGGTATAGACAACGTCACCCGAGCTTGTAACCAGCATCAGATCGTCGTAGCCGTACTCCTCGATGAATCTATTGAAAGAGCGCCCATACGCCAGGCTTTCGTAATAGTCGTATTCTGTCTGGTTGAGGGAGCCCTGATCCACGACGGACGCGAAGGCATCCAGGGCCGCGCCGATATGGGAGCCTTCGGACAGTACCGTGATGTCGGCGTGGATCTTGTCGTAATAACGGTGCAGCCGGGCCTTTTTTGCATCTCGAATACTTTCGAGTTGTGCAAAGGCCTGATCCGAAAGCGCGGTTCGCGCTTGGTCGAGCAGTATCAGGCCGACGACAACGAACGGAATGAGACTCACCGCCAGCAGCAGCAGGATCAGTTTGGTTCTTATTTTCATACAGGGGTGTGCGCGAGCCTGATTTTGAACATGCCTCAGTGCCTGCCGTACGAATAGGGCAGCCACTCTTCGATGCTCATGGTGTCGATACCGAAGATGTTCTGTTTTTCCCTGGTGATCATGGGCAGGTCCGGCGTGGTGACGTTTCTCGGGATCTTTTCGCCCGCTATGGATTTGAGCAGAACTCTGAGGCCTAAACCGCCCAGCAGGGGCGTATAAGGGGCCGTTACCGCAATCTTGTCCTGCTTCATCGCCAGCAGGGCCTCATACAGGTCGTCGTTGCTCAGAATGATAATGCGTCTGCCGTCGCCGCGGCTATTCCAGCGGCCGGCCTCGCTGACCGCCGCCACCGCACCCATGGCCTGCTCCGCGCCGGTGCAGAAGATCACGTCGATATCCGGGTGTTCGGTAAACGCCTCGAGGACCTGGCGACGGGAATCCGCACGGCTGCTGCTGTTGTGGCGGCTGCCAAGGATTTTCAGGCCGGGGAAATAACTGATGACTTTAAGAAAGTGCCCCGTACGCATGGAATCTGCGGTACTGCCCCGGGGCTTGCGGATCATCAGGATGTTGCCCTTTACCTCACCGGACTCCTGGATCAGTCGATGGATCAGATAGGCACCCTGTTGGGCGCCGTTGGCGGGGAAGTTTCCGGTCACCTGGGATCGCACCCGGCGTGTTCCCGCCATGCGGTCGACCGTAACGGTGGGAATGCCGGTGGCTGTCGCCTCGGCGATGGGCGGTCCGGTCGGGGCCTCCTGCATGGGCCAGACGAGAATACCGTCCAGTTTTTCATGGGTCCATGCGTTTATCTGTTCCACCTGTTTATCATTGTCGAATTCCGCATCCGCGAGCGTCAATTCGACATTCGGATGCCTCTCGGCTTCCCACATCGCAGATTCCGCGTTGGACAGCAGCCACGGGTGGCTGAACCCGTGAATCGAATATCCTATTCGATAGGTTCTGTTGGGATCACCGAAAGGGCCTTCGGGCATGGGGTAAACATTGGTGAACGGCAGTTTCAATTGCTGTTGGCTGATGGGGCCCTGGATCGCGGTTCCCATGCCGGCTTTGAATCCGCCCCCGGATTTCTGCCTGCCGCGAGGGTATTTGTTCATGTAGATGCTGAAGGCCTCTTTGTGAAAGATCCGGTTGACCTGCCGGTTGGCCTGGCTCAACGGAATCTTCTTCCAGAAGTCGATGGCTTCCTGTCCGCGGAGATCCAGCGTCCTGACATAATCGAGGAAAGCCTTATCCTTCAAGCGGGTAATCCGCTGCCAGTCGATATCGGATCCGGAGACGGGGTGGGGCAGGGCAACGGAGCATGCGATTAACGCCGTTGCCGATATGATCCTGATCCTGTCGGTAATCCCCATTCCTGCCCCCTGCAGCTGTCTCGCTCTACACAAATCAACGCCAACTGCTGCCCGGAATCCGGGCAGACCTTATTAAACACGAAGAGACTCAGTAGGTTCTGAGATTGCCGGAGTGCCTGACCAGTGCCGAACAGCTACAGGCTGCAGTTACTATCGGGCGTACCCACTGCTCGTGAGCACAAATCATAACATGGGGGCCAAGCGCCCAATCCATAACACAGGAGGCCCGCCTTCTCAGCGGGCCTCCTTTCGCGCAGTCATAACCAGACCGCAATCAGCCGGCCATCAGATCTGCCTCGACAATGTTGGTGGCAAAGCTCTCATAGGCCTCGGCGATCTGTTTGGCCATAGTGTCCGGAAACACGTGAAATCCCCCGGTCTGCAACGCGGCCAGAATTGCCTGGGACACAAGGACTGCGGGTTCGGCTATCTCACCGAGTCCAGCGCCTTGGGCCATGTCGGTAGCGATTGGGCCGGGATGCACGCTGATAACCTGGGTACCCTGTTCCCGCAATTTGTCGCGCAGCGCCTGAGTGATGGAGTAGGCGGCCGCTTTCGATGCAGAATAGGTGGCGAAATCCGCAAAGTTCTTCATTGAAGCCACGGAGTTGAGCTGCACCAATGCTCCGCCCCCATTGGCTTTTAAAACGGGGGCAAAGGCCTGTGCCACCCGGATCAATCCATACACGTTGACTTCCATCTCAGCCTGCAGGGCATCTACGGCACCTTCTGATAGCGGACTCATGACCTTCAGAATACCCGCGTTGTTGATCACGATTTCCACATCCCGGGCCGAATCGGCCGCTGCGATGATGCTTTCCGGACGGTTCAGATCGATATGCAAAGGCACAATCCGCTCGCCCAGCGCCGCGATCAGAGGATTCAGTGATTCTAGGTCTCTTGCCGCCGCGTAGATTTTCCTTGCACCCGCATGGAGGAACTCTTCCACGATTGTCTTGCCGATGCCCCGATTTGCTCCTGTGACAAGAATTGAGCGGCCATTGATGGTTTCCATGATTTTTCTCCTGAGGTAATAAATTATACCGAACGGTACATAATTGTAATAATTTACCGATCGGTACATAATGTCAAGAAGAAAAAGGTCGAAACGGGTGATCTTCATGAATGCAGGTCGAAAAAGGGCATTCGATAAACAGCAGGCCCTCGACAAAGCCACGCGGCTTTTTTGGTCGAGCGGCTATTCAGGTACTTCGCTGAGTGACCTGACGGCGGCTCTGGGCATCAACAAACCCAGTCTTTACTCTGCTTTCGGGAACAAGGAGCAACTGTTCAAGGCATCGGTAGAGCACTACAGGGAGTGCTACGGCGCCCCGCATTGGCAAAAGCTATTCGAGCCCGAACAGGCACCACTTGAAGCGCGCGTCAAAGCTTATCTGTACGCCATAGTGGATCTGGTCTCAAATCCGGCGTTGCCTGGCGGCTGTCTGTTCGTCAAGAGTGCCTGTGAATCGGGGAGCCAGGCCATCCCTGAAGATATCACGGCTGTGCTGAAAGGCATGGGGCAGCAGAATGAACAGGCGCTTTCGGCTTTTTTCCGAGATGAGAGATCAAAAGGGCAACTGCCTGCGGATGCCGATGCAGAGAAACTTGCCAGCTATTTGACGGCGGTAATGTATGGCATTGGGGTGCTTGCAAAGAACGGGAACTCTCAAGCGTCGTTGCAGGCGGTAGCTGATGTGGCTGCCCACTCAGTCTTGCGGACAGAGTCAGTTCAGAAAAAAACCCGTCAGGGAAAACCGTAAACGGAGAGTCGGGTCATCGTCACTCTTGAGCTGACATTGTACATTGAGGTTGGCGGGCTGAATTCGCCATCCTATAAACACTCGGGATAATGTTTTCTGCCCAAACGGTAGAATAGAAAATGCAGTAATAAATACCGCTTCTCGCGTGCAAACCTGCTCATTTCAACCCTAGGCATGGGTATTGGCTGAATCTGTAACCAGAAAAGCTATATAAAAATAATATTATCAATGGGTTATCAGGTTCCGACGCCGTTATTTTCCCTGGCCGTTTTATGCTTAGTTAGATGGGTTTAGTAAAATATTATTTAGAAATGTGATGCAACCTGTTATTTTTTACTGGCTTTCCTGGAATTTTTTGCTATTAATAGACATCTTGCTAAAGGCATTACCGGCAAAGGGCAGTCAATAATTAAAGCTGAAACGGATTTTTGACGAACAAACAGTAGGGGTACCGGTTTCCGGTAGTCGCTATTGCACAGTCGAATAACACACAGTGCAAACAGAAGTGACTTTGATCTCCCAGAGGCAGTCAGTTATGTATGTCACCGTCACCGCAGATCACCTGAAGGAGCAGGTGATTCGGCCAACCCTGATGAATTTGGGTTCATGGAACTCCGCGAACGAGCAGTTCCTGCTGTCAACCGCGATCAATGCGCCGAGCCTTGGGCTGTTTTCCCCCCGCAACGACGGCTTGGGCATATATCACATCACCTCCGCTCAGCATCGGGATATCTGGGATCAATATCTGGCATACCATCCCGAACTGGCGTCCCGTGTAAGGGGGCTGGCCAGCCAGCGTTCATTTCTTATCAATCCCGACGGAGAACTGCAGACCAACCTGAGCTATTGCACCGCCATCGCCTGGTTGCTTTACCAACAATCGACCCTCTCCCGGCAAAGCCCGGTGGAGAATCTGGCCAGCGCCTGAATCTATAACCCGGATTGATCAACCTGCCGGTATGGTGACCAGAGGCAGGTCTTGTCTGCCGCCGCTCTCGGTGAGAGAGATCAGGATCATCAGAAACGTGAAGGTCCGTTTCGACTTGAAGTCACGGTCGTCTATCCAGTACCAGTGATCCCTGTACTTCACGGCGGCGAAAGCGTCCTCCGGTTCCTCTTCGCTGTGGTGGATGGCAACGAGCCTGGCCGGGTCAGACACCTTTTCGGTGGAAATCGGTGAGGCTACCGTCCGTCCTTCGGCCACGTGTTCCGGAGGCACGTCCACCTGAATCGCCAGTTCGATCATGATCTGCAGCATCGAGCGGGTGAGCATGGCGATCTCAGTATCGTTTTGGGGTAACAGTCCGTAGCGCACGGTGACTTGCTGTCGATCCGGGTTCAGCCCGAGTAGCCTGTCCACCTCTTCTATCGCTGCTGCTGCCTCGGGCTCAAGATTTTTACGGTGGAAAAAGAGCACCGTGGTCTGTTGTGCGTTCTGCCCTTTCAGGACCTGCATGCCGACGGCACCGGATCTCTGGAGCTTTCTCAAAAGTTCGATCACGCGGTAATATTTCGGATCGCCTGTCCGGCTGTTGGCGCCCGCGGAGATACGGGAACGAAGTCCGTTTATGGAGTCGACCGTAAGGGGCAGAATCAGATCGACGGGCCAACCGGACTGGGTCAGGAACAGCACGGCCCCGGGGGGTATGGGCGTCATGAAGCTCTTGTTGAACTGCTGGCCGGTTATGGGGGCATAGGTGATAGTCGGCCGGTCCGTGTACTTGCCTGCCGTGCCCAAATCCACGAAATCCCCTATCCCGGAACCGGTACTGATTGTGCCGCCTATGTTTACGGCGGTCTCCAGGGTATAACCGCTGACCACCGAGGCCACTTCCACGAACAGCGGCATGTCGGCGTAACGGATCTTGACGATATTGAGCAGCGTCTGCTCTTTCCAGGAGTTCGAAATGGCCGAGTTGTAGTCGAAACGATCGCGCTCAACCGATTGCGGCCCGATGGTAGTGCAGCCGGTCGCCAGAAGGACCAGTCCGATAATTATTATCCTGGCGATGTTCATGTCTCCCCCACATGCTGAAAACCTTGCCCGCCCGATGGCGAATCGGTCATTCTAGGGGAGTTGTCAGAGACACACCAGTCGAACAGACTGGTCCCGAAGGACCTCCGGAGACAAAGAAGCCATGTCCACCAGAAACCTCGATAAACTGTTCAGACCGGAATCCATTGCCGTCATTGGCGCTTCCAACAGCCTCAATGCGGTGGGAGCCGTGGTCATGCGCAACCTGCTCGAGGGCGGCTTCCAGGGGCCGGTCATGCCCGTCAATCCGGGATGCCGGGCGGTGGCGGGTGTACTTTCCTATCCCGACGTGGAGCGTCTTCCCGTCACGCCGGAGTTGGCGATCATCTGTACACCGCCGGAGACCATCCCCGCCCTGATCGATGATCTGGGCGGCAAGGGAACCCATGCCGTGATCTGCCTGACGGCGGGACTGGGGAGGGTGGTCGACCAGGCCACGGGTCGCAAGGTGATGGATCTGCTCGAGGAGAAGGCGAGGGCCCTGGATATCCGCGTCCTCGGACCCAACTGCGTGGGCGCCCTAGTACCTGGAATCCGACTCAATGCCAGTTTCGCCCATGTTCCCGCCAGCCCGGGAAAGATCGCCTTTGTATCCCAGTCCGGCGCCTTGTGCACGGCGGTGCTGGACTGGGCGCGGACCCATCACGCGGGTTTTTCTCACTTTATCTCCCTGGGTGACAGCCTGGATGTGGATTTCGGTGACGTCATCGATTTTCTGGGCACAGATCCGAACACCCGGGCGATACTGCTTTACATCGAATCGGTTCGCGACGGCAGGAAGTTCGTTTCCGCGACCCGGGCCGCATCGCGCAACAAACCCATCATCGTTATCAAGTCCGGACGAGGGGTTGAGGGCGCCCGTGCGGCGGCTTCCCACACCGGTGCCCTGGCGGGGCTCGACGAGGTCTACGAAACGGTCATCAGGCGTGCCGGCATGCTGCGTGTGTACAACATCGGCGAACTCTTCTCGGCCGTGGAGACGCTTTCAAGAGCCAAACCCCTCAAGGGGGAAGCCCTCGCGATCATGACCAACGGCGGCGGCATCGGGGTCATGGCCGTGGATGATCTGGTACAGAGCGGCGGCAGGTTGGCCGAACTGTCGGAAGAGACCATTTCAGCGCTGGATGCGGTATTGCCGGCGAACTGGTCCCGGGCCAATCCGGTGGACATCGTCGGTGATGCCCCGGGCGCGAGATATGCCGCCGCGGCGGAAATCCTTACCCGGGCGCCGGAAGTGGGGGCACTGCTGGTGATGCATGCCCCGGTGGCGACGGCCTCCACCACGGAAGCGGCCCAGGCGGTCATAGATGCCGCCAAAAAAGCGAGCTGCAATCTGCTGACCAGCTGGGTGGGCGGGGAGGCCGTCGGTCCCGCCCGGCAAATGCTGATACGAGCCGGTGTCCCCACTTACGACACACCCAGTCACGCGGTGGGTGCCTTCATGCACATGGTCAATCACAGGCGCAACAAGCAGATGCTGATGGAGACGCCGCCCTCGGAACCGGAAGGATTCACCCCCGACACGGCTGCTGCCAGATCGATCATCGAGAAGGCCCTCGCCCGCAGCAGCGAAATGATGACCGAACCCGAGGCCAAGGCGGTGCTGGCGGCCTACGGCATCCCCACCGTAGCGACCCACATTGCAGAAAACCCGAAGCAGGCCGCCGTGCACGCCGAAAAAATCGGTTTTCCCGTCGTCATCAAGATCCTCTCCGAGGATATCTCCCACAAGTCGGATGTGGGGGGTGTTGCCCTTAATCTGGAAACACCGGGAGCTGTGGAGCAGGCCGCAGTAGAGATGCTTGCCCTGGTGGCCGAACGGAATCCCGGGGCACGGGTCCAGGGGTTCAGCGTGCAGGAAATGGCGAAACGGCCGGGCGCCCACGAACTTATCATCGGTGTTTTTTGTGATGCGGTATTCGGACCGGTCATCCTGTTCGGACAGGGAGGGATCGAAGTGGAGGTGGTCAAAGACAGCGCCATGGCCCTGCCGCCGCTGAATATGAACCTGGCCAGGGACATGATTGGCCGCACCCGGATATCCAGACTGCTGGCCGGATACAGAAGCCGGCAGGCTGTAGATATGGATCAGCTCTGCCTTGCACTCATGCGGGTGTCGCAGCTGGTCATAGACATTCCCGAGATCCTGGAACTGGACATCAATCCTCTCTGGTCCGACGAAAAGGGCGTGCTGGCACTGGATGCACGCATCAAGGTGGAGCCAAACGCGGAGGGCGCCAAGCGGCTTGCCATACGGCCGTACCCGAAGGAGCTGGAGGAACCTTTCGAGATGCGCAGCGGCCGCCGGGTGCTGCTGCGGCCGATAAGGCCCGAAGATGAGCCCAGGCACCACGAATTTATCGCCAGGCTGACGCCTCAGGATATCCGATTCCGATTCTTCGGTTCCCTGAAAAGGCTGGCCCACTCGGAGATGGCCAAGCTGACGCAGATCGATTATGACCGGGAGATGGCCTTCCTCGCCACTGGCAAGGATGAACAGGGCAGGCAGGAAACCCTGGGCGTGGTGCGTGCAGTGGCCGATGCCAACAACCACACGGCGGAATACGCGGTCGTCGTGCGATCCGATCTCAAGGGTGAACGGCTCGGCTGGAAGCTGCTGACCAAGATGATCGAGTACTGCAGGGCGCGCGGCACCCGTGTGTTCATGGGTGACGTCCTGACGCACAACCGCAACATGCTTGGCATGGCGAAGGCCATGGGTTTCACCATAAGCCCATCGGATGAGGAAGGTATCAGGAAGGTAGTGCTCGAACTCCACCCGCAGAATCCGAAGGGGGGCGGGTAATCGCATGGAGGCGGGTTTGCCTGGAATTCTTTGGATAGCCGGCATCTTATGGTGATAGTGAAGGCGACATCGTGAAAGCTTCGGGAAAGGCCTTTTTATGCCTGGTCGCGGTTATGCTCGTCGTGATGACTCTGTTCTTCATGATGAGCACCTTCAAGTTACAAACCACGCTCACCCATCTGGTACAAAGCCAGCTTACTGTTCTGGCCGAATCGGTCGCAGACCCGCTGGAGGGAGCCATTGACCTGGGCTTGTCACTTTCTGAACTGAGAAATACTGAATCTCTGATCACAAGGGCCAAGGATCATGACGTACAGATCGAGGCCGTTGATATCTTCGATCTTGCCGGCCAGATCCTGTTTTCAACAGTGCCCGACCGGGTAGGTGAACTCGTGGAACCGGAGGTCCTGGAGGTACAGATTCAAACCGATGAGCGAGACTGGAGCCTGGATGGAGATGTAACTATCTTGAGCGGTATAACCCTTACGGACAACATTGGACAGACCATCGGTGGTGTGCTTTTTACCTATTCCAAGGCTGGGGTATTTTCCAAAGTTGAAAAGCTGAGCGAATCCCTGCTCTCCAATATCCTGGTTATCGTGGCGATCTTCTCCGGGCTCACCTTTTTTGTTGTTCGACGGAGCTTCCGTGATCTCGACCATTACGTGGACCGAATCGATAAGGCGATGAAAACCTTTCCAGAGTCAGCCGGTAACAAGCCAAAAACGGCCATAGCCTCATCCGGTAAAGCGCATGCCGATCCGGATGACCTGGAAAGTAAACTGCGAGCTGTCGCCATTCAGCTCTCAAGGGCGACAGACGAGATCAATTCCTTCGACAGCACCCTGATCGAACAGGAAAAGTCAGGCCGTTGAATTCCTCCGTTGACAGCCTGAATACACCACCATCCCAGCCTGAGACTGGATACGCATATCGCGTGACCAGGCGCCTGATCGTACTGATAACCGCGGTGATGGTGCTCTTATCATTGGCAGTCGCAGTTCTAACGCTAAACGAATTCAATCGTCTTTTAACCCCTGAACTGGGAAACAAGGCCCGCATGATCGGTCGTGTCGTTGAGGCTGATCTCAAGAATGCCCTGAGCTATGGCATACCATTCGAGGCAGTTTACGGGGCAGATACCTATCTCCAGGATATCGTGGACGACCACGACGAACTGACCTATGTGGCTATAGTTGATGCTGACAAAAGGCTGCTCTATCAAAGTGGCAGCATCGCCGATAGTGTTGCGAGACTTCTACGAGAACCACCGCAGTTGCCTGCTCGGATCGAAGAAACGATAACTGAACTCGATATAGCTATCGATCATATAGCTCCCATCGTCTTCGACGGAGTGGAAATTGGTTCGATTCATGTGGGAATCGACAGGCAGTTTGTGCAGCGGCAACTGGAAGATATCTTGTTCGATATTGTAGTGATCCTGGTTGCCGCTGTCTTGGTGACACTTGAGGTCATGCTGGCTCTGCTCCTGGTCTATGGTACGGGCCCTATCCAACGACTGAATCTATTGCTGGATCAGCAGTCAAGAGGTGACTTTACTCATGTCCTTAACATGAGAATGGGTGATACCGTCAGCCGTGCTGCGCGTCAGCTTTCCAATGAGGCGCGAAAGCTGCACTCAAACTTCATCAACGTATGCACGCGACTCGGGATTACTCTGAATGCATTGCGTGTCGAGACATCTCCCGGTGGTACCGGCGCGCGACTGCGCATGGTGGGAAATCGATTTGGTCTGTTAACAAAAGCGGGGCTGACTCCGCTGCGGCAAACCGAGGCCGGTAATGTACGCATCCCGCTGTTCATTTTCGCTTTTGCCGAAGAACTGCAGAAATCTTTCCTTCCCTTATTCGTACGCGAGATCTATACCCCGATTCCTTGGTTGAGCGAGTCAGTTGTCATCGGCCTGCCAATTGTCATTTACCTCGGCATACTGGCGATAGCATCGCCGTTCGCCGGTGGTTGGGCTGAACGGTACGGCAGTCGCCGTCTGTTTCTGGCTGGCCTGGTTCCGTCAGTGGCAGGTTTTCTGGGTTGTGCGGTGGCTGGCAACATCGAAGAACTGATGCTATGGCGTGGTATTACCGCGCTTGGGTATGCCATGGTCACGATAAGCTGCCAGGATTATGTCATTGCCAATAGTACCGCTAAAAGCTTAAGCAAGAATCTGATTGCCTTCGTCGGGATCATTATGAGCGCGACTATGTGTGGCACCGCTATCGGCGGTATTCTTGCCGACCGCATGGGATACCACGCGGTGTTTGCGATCGCCGCCCTGCTGGCACTGTTTGCCGGCGCCGTCGCTGCGGGCATGCTGACAAACGATAACAGAGGTTTGTTTCGCTCCGCGGTTGATTCCGAAGTGCCGGCTGTGAGCCGTTTGCGCAGTGCTGCAATCGTTCTTTCGAACCTTCGCTTCGTTCTCTTCCTGCTTAGCGTGGCGATTCCGGCAAACGTTATTGTTGCTGCCTATCTATGGTATCTGGCACCTTTATACTTATCTGATCTTGGGGCGACCACTTCTGAAATCGCTCGTGTGATCATGATCTACTACCTGTTGATTGTCTTGCTGAGTCCCCTTGCTTCGAGGATATCAGACCGATCTGATTGGTTGGGTTGGTTTGTCGGGCTGGGCTCACTTTTTTCGGCAGGCGGGCTGATTGGATTTTACGACTGGCAGAGTATCTGGGCTGTGGTCCTTACGGTGGCTGTGCTCGGGGTGGCTCATGCCCTGACCAGAGGGGCTCAGATACCTCTCGCACTCGAAATCTGCTCCCGTGAGATTCCCATCGTTGGTCGCAATACTGTTTTGAGTTTCCTGCGATTTCTTGAACGCACGGGCAGTATGTTGGGTCTCTTGTTGGCCGCCATGTTGATTGAAGTCTACGGCTATGCAGGCACCATCGGTATCACCGGTGCTTTGGTGTCCGGTTCTGCCTTCCTGTTCCTGATTTTTCATGTGGCCAATCGCAGGTCTACCGTAGGGTCAGGATTGGAATGATGCCTGTGAAATCGATATCCGGAAAACGCACTATTGCCAAGACACTGGCGACGACACTCATCCTTCTTTTGGCGCTGGTCTCGATCTCGGGGCCGGCGTTTGCTCGAGAAGGTCCGTTTACTATCATGATGGTCGTCTGGCGCGGCTGTGAAGATGCCTGTCGAGGGTTTCAGGACTATCTTCAGGAACGTGGAATTGCGGCTGAGATCATTGTCCGGGATGCCGCCCGTAAACGAGACCTCCTGGCCGGGTTCGTTCGCGAAGCCAAAGATCGAAAAGTCGACCTTGTAGTAACCTGGGGTACCTCGGTAACCTTGGGTATGGTGGGCCCCATCGATGCCGTTGACTCCCATCGCCACATCACCGGAATACCTGTCGTATTTATGATCGTTGCCGACCCTGTTGGTGCTAAAGTCGTGGCGGGCTATGAGTCTTCGAATCGAGTCAATGTCACGGGAACGCGCAATCGGGTGCCGGAATCGGTGCAATTAAAGGCGATCCGCGCCTACCGGCCCTTCAGACGCCTTGGACTTGTTTACAACAGGAACGAGTTGAATTCGGTCCTCAATGCCGACAAAATTGCAGCGCTTTCAACCGATATGGGGTTTGAGCTGATATCCCACGAAATGCCTTTGAGAGAGAACGGCAAACCGAGTGCGGACGATATCCCGGCGGCAATAAGCCTAATGAAAGAAGCGGAAGTCGAGTTTGTCTATGTGGGCTCGAGCTCATTCCTGATGGCAAATCGTGATCGCTTCACCTATGAGGCACTGAAAATGGGACTACCCGTTGCCGCGGCCTATGAGGCGATGGCGACAAAGTCCCACGCGCTGGTGGCAGTGGCCAGCCGATACTACAGCGTAGGAAGGCTCGCTGGCTTCCAGGCCGAGCAGGTACTGGCGAAGGAGATCCCTCCGATCGCCATCCCGATTCGAAGCCTTAGCCGTTTCTCTTATGTCATCAATATGGAGTCGGCACGCCGGTTGGCTGCTTACCCACCGCTCTCTGTTCTGCGCTACGCGGAGGTTGTGAACGGTACTCCTGGAACTACACCTTTGATCCAATCCCAGGAGTTATTGCCAAAAAGCCAGTGAAATACATCGAAATTCGGCGATGAGGAAAAAGCAGAACAGACTGGGGGATAACAACAAAAACACTGCGGGGGGGGAGTGCGCTCCCTGAACTGTACCCAGTATCAGGGGCGCCTCGAACAGCGGAAAAAGTACTTCTATCGAGTGGCTCGCATCCGACGCCCGAGCTTATTGGGGAACGACGTTGGTCGCACTGGGGCCCTTCTGGCCTTGCTCTACGTCGAAGGATACGGTTTGCCCTTCAGCCAACGATTTGAATCCACTGCCCTGAATAGCGCTGTGGTGAACAAAGACGTCTTTGGAGCCATCGGAAGGTGTGATGAAGCCGAAGCCTTTCTGGTCGCTGAACCACTTAACTGTGCCTGTTGCCATTTTTGTTACCTTTGGTGTATTTGAACTTGCGAATATGCAGACACTTAAACTTGAGTATTTACGGAAGAATCTATCGCGAACTTCATATAGGGGGGGCTGCCGAAAAACTGAAAGGGTTCTGCAATAGCGGAACTATATTGGGTACAGAATAGAATATCAAGAGCTTATAGCCGGGAATTTATGGTGGCTTTCCACTGAACAGCAAACTGCAGCGAGGATCTGCTGCGAGGTTTCCCCAGGGCTTCGAAGGGAGGTTTGGAGGAAATTCATAATGCTGCGCCTGCCCATAACCCTGCCACCCGGTCCCCTCCCGGAAGCGGACCCTGGTTTTGTGCACCGCAATAGGCGGGACCCAACCCACTGTAATCCTGAGTTGAATCAGCTTTCGAGCACCCCATCATCATTTCAGAGAGCGAATTTAACGGGATTTCAGTCTCGACATGTCAGGTCCGCGGCGTTACTCTTCTTCGCGGTAGCGCAGTTCCTCAGGTTGGCTGTACATGCCGCAACTACCAGGCAATCAGATACGCTGCCTCTTTTCGATATATTCAAAAATACTGATTCATTGATTATTCAGGGGGGATTGTGGTGCAACCAAATCAGCTTGGTAAGAAAATAAAACATTTATCCGTCGGGTTTCTTGTGCTTTTGCTGGCGACGGTCGGTTCATCGGCTTTAGCCAAGACAATCATCACCGAGGTCGGTGTCATATTCGATAAGGACGACGACCAGGCAATTCAGCTACACATCATGGGGGACGGTTTTGGCTCCGCCCCGATCGTTAACATTGGCAGCTACCCCGAACCGCTAACGGTTGCAAAGGATGAAGATTGCAGCCCGTCTGACACCGAGTGCGTGATAGCGCAGTTACCCGCAGGCATCCCGGACGGGGATTACCTGCTGTCGCTCACCAACAGTGATCCCAGCTGCGCGGATGGCAAGCCGGAGGCGCTTACCTTCACTTTCATACCTGCCGA
>JAQYVO010000237.1 GCA_030145425.1 Chromatiales bacterium
AATTGATGTTGTATTTCTGCAGAAACTCCCGCTATTCCAAGCACTTGGTCAGTTGCACAAGTGAGTGGACGCGGGACAAGTAGTCAATAAATACTAACAAAAACAATTAGTTGGTGGAGGCGGCGGGAATCGAACCCGCGTCCGCAAGCACTCTGCCTTCGGCTCTACATGCTTAGTCGAATCTATTAAGTTTTAGCCGCCTGCAACCCGACCGACAGGGCTTGTAGACTGGCGATTCCGGTTAGGTTTTAACGAATCGGCCCCGGACGAGCTTCATCGCGATCCTGTGAGATATGACGCCTGAATGCCCCGAAAGGCTCTGGACGCACAAGCACGGCTCCAGTCAGACGGCACCCTACTGGGTATTAAGCAGCTAGTGCGTAGTTGTCGTCGTTGGCAACTATAAGTTTGCAGATGGATTTACGAGGGAATCTACATCCTCGGCATGCACCTCAGGGTTTGTAACCCACGTCGAAGCCAGGTCGCCCCCTAGATGATCATTATATAGACATTGGTGGGGTTTGGTAGTTCCGGGGTTTTAAGGGTGAGGGATCAGGGCCAAGGGCCAAGGGCCAAGGGAAGAGAAAGACGGGGTGGCGGGTTAGAGCTTTACCTTCATGATTCGCTGTTTGTCCCGCTGCCAGTCTCTGTCTTTGTCGGTGGCGCGTTTGTCGTGGAGTTTTTTGCCTTTGCCCAGGCCGATGTCGAGTTTGACACGGCTTTTTTTCCAGTAGACAGCCAGGGGGACCAGGGTGTAGCCCTTGCGTTCCACCATTCCGATCAGCCGGTCCAGTTCGCGGCGGTGCATGAGCAGGCGGCGGGTGCGCAGGGGGGCGGGCTGGATGTGGGTGGAGGCGGTGGGCAGGGGGGTGATATGGGCGCCGAAGAGAAAGGCCTCTCCCTCTTTCAGGGTCACGTAGCTTTCCACCAGGCTGATACGCCCGGCGCGCAGGCTTTTCACTTCCCAGCCTTCCAGGGCGATGCCGGCTTCGTAGTTTTCCTGGATGAAATACTCGTGCCGCGCCTTTTTGTTCTGGGCGATGGTCGAGCCGCCACCTTTCTTTTTTGATTTCTTGGCCATGGCGCGCAATTGTATGCGACAGTCGGAGAGGGATGCCACCGGATTAAGGCTTTTCTTGATTTTGGTATCGTAAATCGTTGAAAATACGACGCCTGTTTGCTGTCTGGTGTGGGTGATTTCTTGTCCGAGCCTGTTTCAATCCGGGATCAGTGGTCGTCGCGGCTGATGTTCGTTCTGGCCGCCACCGGATCCGCCGTAGGATTGGGCAATATCTGGAGATTTCCCTATATCACCGCGGAAAACGGCGGCGGAGCCTTCGTTCTAGTCTATCTGGTCTGCATCCTGCTGATCGGTGTCCCCATCCTGGCGGCGGAGTTGTCCATCGGCCGGCGTGCACGCCGAAGCCCCGTAAATGCGCTGCGCTCCCTGGCCCGAAGCGACAGCGGTGGCCGTTACTGGTGGCTGTTCGGCTATCTCGGAATGGGTGCGGGCCTTCTCATTCTCTCCTTCTTAAGCGTCATAGCCGGTTCTGCCATGGCCTACATGGTGCGCACAGCCGGCGGGGTTTTCGAGGGTGTGACTGCCCGCGGCGCCGAGAGTATTTTTATCGGGCTGATTGGTGATCCGGAGCGGCTGCTGGCATGGCACACCCTGTTCATGGCCATGACCACGGTGATTGTGGCCCGCGGTGTGCGCCTGGGGCTGGAGTGGGCGGCGAAATATCTGGTGCCTGTTTTTTTCTTGCTGCTCCTGCTGCTGGTGCTCGGTGGCTACCTGTTTCATCCGGAAGCCTTCTGGCAGGGTGTGGGGCTCTTGTTCTATCCTGAATTCAGCGCCCTCACCGCCAATGGCATATTGGTGGCCATGGGACACGCCTTTTTTACACTCAGTCTGGGGATGGGGGTAATGATAATCTACGGATCCTATCTTCCGGCAGGGACGCATATCGGCAAAATGTCCCTGGCCGTTGCGGCGACGGATACCCTGGCAGCGCTGCTGGCGGGGTTGGCAGTCTTTCCCTGGGTTCTGGGCAGCGGGCTGGAGATGGGCATCGGACCGGGCCTGGTATTTCAGACGCTGCCCGTAGCCTTCGGTCAGACGCCCGCCGGCAGTTGGTTCGGCGCGCTGTTTTTCCTCTTGCTGGTGATTGCCGCTCTGACCTCTGCCATTTCCCTGTTCGAGCCTACAGTGGCATGGCTGGTGGAAAATAAAAGTATGGGAAGGCCCCGTGCCGCGGCCTGGGTTGGGGGCGGTGCCTGGCTGGCCGGCATCCTTACCGTCATGTCTTTGGGTCCCTGGGCATTTGACTTCCAGTTTGCCGGGGAACTCAGGGTCAAGGGCATGTTTGATATCCTGGATATCCTGACATCGGTTATCATGCTGCCTGCCGGGGGTCTGGCCGTTGCACTATTCGCCGGTTGGGTCTTGTACCGCAGCCGAACCCTGGAGGCGCTTGGCAAGGACGGGGTGAGATTCAGGCTCGGGTATCTTGTTCTGCGCTACGTGACACCTCTGTCTTTGGCGGCGATATTTGTTCATACAATAGGAGTGATTTAATTGCCGGTTGTGAAAAAGACCGCGCTGGTGCCCCACTCGGCGAAGGAAATTTACGCCCTGGTCAACGACGTGGAGTCCTACCCGGATTTTCTGCCCTGGTGCAAGTCCACCCGTCTGCTTTCTCGTACCGAACATGAAGTCTGCGGTGAACTGGAGGTGTCGAGGATCGGCATCAGCCAGAAGTTTTCCACCTGCAACCGTCTGCACCCCTTTGACAGAATTGATATCCGGCTGCTGGAAGGGCCTTTCAAACACCTGCACGGCAGCTGGCATTTCCAGCCGCTGAGCGACAACGGCTGCAAGGTGCTGCTGGAACTCGAGTTCGAGTTTTCGGGCAAGCTCATAAACAAGGCCTTTGGCGTGTTCTTCAATCAGATCGCCAATACCATGGTCGATGCTTTCTGCAAGCAGGCGAGGGCGGTCTACCGTGCCGGATGAGCCGATGATTGTGGAGGTCGCCTACGCCAAGCCGGAAGAACAGGTGATTTTCGAGGTGCAAGGCCAAGCCGGGATGACGCTGATGGAAGCGGTGCGGGCTTCGAATATCACGGCGCGGTTTCCCGAGATTGATCTGGAGAATGCCAAGTTCGGGATTTTCGGCAAGCTATCCACCGCCAATGCCCAATTGCATGCCGGAGACCGGGTGGAGATTTACCGGCCGCTCATAGCGGACCCGAAAGAGGCACGAAAAAAGCGGGCGGCGGAGGGCAAGCAGATGAGAAAGGGTGGGGGAAAGGCATCGAATCCAAGAGATGAAGAGGTCTCTGAAACCTAGATCGTGATGAGCGTAGCAAACCGCATCGAAAGATCTGTAGCCTTGGTTGAGTGACGAAAAGCGGGGATTTATGGGATTGTTTTTAACCCATGTTTTGCAGGCTCAACACAGACTGCGAATGTAGGGTGAATCGGGTGGCGGGGTGGTTTTGATTTCGGGGTTGACACTCAGTCCCAGCCGATGATCTCCATCGCCTTGTCCAGAATATTTTCATGCTGTTTGTTGTCGGGCACCGTGATGATATCGGCTTCCTTGAGATCAAGCGCACTGTCGGGCACCCCGGGTCTGAGATCTCCCGTAACCCGAACCAGCCGTTCATCCTCGAAAAACAGCGAGACGATCATCTCTTCGCGCTTTTTCTTGCCCGGTTTTATGCTGTGGTAGTAATCCCAGCGTTCCAGGTGGAACACATCTATCAACATCGGGGTGCCCATCACGAAGGTGACCTGGTTCTTGGACATGCCGGGTCTGAGCCGGTTGACCATTTCCTGGGAGACCACGTTTCCCTGCTGAATGTCCTGCACATACAGGAAGGGCAGGAGTTCTATACTTTTGGCGATCGGGCCCTGGGAAGAGCACCCGGATACCAGCACACTTGCGCCGCACAGCAAGAAAATGAGAAGCTTTTGCATTGTTCTGTCGGGGAGTTGAACACTCTGTTTGTTGCCTGGGAATCATACCCGAATAGCACAGGTTCACCTAGCACCCGTTGCGGAGGTTTTTGTGTCGGAAGACCAAGAGATCAGGAAAGTGGGGCTGAAGGTTACCGGTCCCCGGGTGAAGATTCTGGAACTTCTCGAAAAACACGATGATCGACATGTCAGCGCCGAGGATGTCTATCGGATGTTGCTGGAGGCGGGGGAAGAGATCGGCCTGGCGACCGTCTACCGGGTACTGACCCAGTTCGAAAGCGCAAGCCTGGTGGAACGGCATAATTTCGAAGGGGGGTACTCGGTTTTCGAGCTGAATCGGGGTCAGCATCATGACCATATCGTCTGCATCGTTTGTGGCAAGGTTGTGGAGTTCACCGATGACACCATCGAAGATCGCCAGCACGCGATCGCACAGGAGAACGGTTTTGAGATCGGCGACCACAGCCTGACACTCTATGGCCGGTGCAGGGACCCCAAATGCCCGGGTAAAAAGGGGCGCGATGCGCAGCGGGAAGATAAAGCGGTTTCTTGACTGTTCGGAGCCTCACCCCGGACCTCTCCATGGGGGAAAGGATGTAGACAGGGAAATATGGGTGCGGCAGCGCCGGAGAGTGAATTGACCACGAGTAGTAAAAAATCACGATTCCGAGTCAAATCAGGTGGACGACTCACTGGGTCCCTGCGGGTGCCCGGGGACAAATCGATCTCTCATCGTTCCATCATGCTGGGCGCCATTGCGGAGGGGACCACGCGGATCAGCGGGTTTCTGGAGGGTGAAGACAGCCTGGCCACCTTAAATGCGTTCAGGCGCATGGGGGTGGAAATAGAGGGCCCGGACAGGGGTGGCCTGGTTATCCATGGAGTGGGTGCAGACGGCCTGAAGGCGCCGGGCGGCCCACTTGATCTGGGCAACTCCGGAACCTCGATGCGGCTGCTCTCGGGGTTGCTGTCCGGCCAGGGCTTCGGCGTAACCCTCAGTGGAGACGCATCACTTTCGGGGCGCCCCATGCGCCGGGTTACAGACCCCCTCGGGCTGATGGGGGCAAGCATAGGCACGACGGCGGCGGGTACCGCTCCGCTCGAAATTCATGGATCGGCCAACCTGAAAGGCATCGATTATCGGATGCCCGTGGCCAGCGCCCAGGTGAAATCATGCCTGCTGCTGGCGGGGCTCTATGCCGAAGGCGAGACCTGTGTCCGTGAACCCGCGATAACCCGCGACCACACCGAGCGCATGCTTGCCGGTTTTGGTTACCCGGTCCGGCACAGTGCCGACCGGATTTGCGTGACCGGCGGGGGGAGTCTCAAGGCCTGCAACCTGGAAGTGCCCGCGGATATCTCCTCGGCCGCTTTTTTCCTGGTGGGAGCCGCTATCGCGGAAGGCTCCGAATTGCTGCTGGAGCATGTGGGCATGAACCCCACCCGGGACGGCGTGATACGCATCCTGCGCCTGATGGGGGCCGATATCGAGATACTCGATCCCAGGGACGCAGGGGGCGAGCCGGTGGCGGATCTGCTGGTACATGCGGCTAAACTGAAGGGCATACAGATACCCCCGGACCTGGTTCCACTGGCCATAGATGAGTTTCCGGCCCTCTTTATTGCCGCGGCCTGCGCCGATGGAGAAACGGTGCTGACCGGAGCGGAGGAACTGCGGGTAAAGGAGAGCGATCGCATTCAGGTGATGGCCGATGGTCTTGCGCAATTAGGCGTCGAGGCAATGCCCACGGCAGACGGGATGCGGATCCGGGGAGGTCCGATCAATGGCGGCAGGGTTGACAGTCACGGGGATCATCGCATCGCCATGTCCTTTGCCATTGCCGGGCTGTGGGCACGCGGGGAGATTCTTATAGATGATTGTGAGAACGTGAATACCTCTTTTCCGGGGTTTGTAGATCTGGCGTGCGGGGTTGGGTTGAGCATTGAGCAGACTTGGGAAACGTAGGATGTGGTGAGCACAGAGAACCGCAGGTTAAAAGGATTCAACTTTCTCTGGGTTTCGCAGGCTATGTTTTTTGTGGGGGGTGGGCGGTTTGCTCCTCCTGGTACAAGATATAAGGTCTGCGCTATGTAGGTGCGAATTTATTCGCACTTGGCCGAATGAATTCGGCCCTACAGCGCGAATCCGACGCAGGGATCTGAATGGTTACCATTATGTTGGGATCGGGGGTTCGATACACATGACTCGTGTTATTACCATTGACGGTCCGAGCGGTTCGGGGAAGGGCACCATCGCGGGGCTGGTTGCTGCACGGTTGGGCTGGCATTTGCTCGACAGCGGTGCGCTATACCGACTGGTGGGATTGACCGCGAATCGGGCCGGGGTCGATGCCGATCAGGCAGAGGCGCTTGCAGACCTGGCCCGGAACATGAAGGTAGAGTTCCAGGGGGATCGGGTGTTTCTGGATGGGGAGGAGGTTTCCCTGGTGATTCGCACCGAGAGTGCCGGTAATGCGGCGTCCAAGGTGGCGGCGGTGCCCGAGGTTCGCTCAGCGCTGCTCCAGTGGCAGCGTGATTATGCCAGGGAGCCAGGTCTGGTAGCCGATGGTCGGGATATGGGCACGGTGGTTTTTCCAAGGGCGACGGTCAAGGTATTTCTCACGGCGAGCGCCGAGGAACGGGCGAATAGACGTTATAACCAGTTGAAAGAAAAAGGATTGGATGCTAATCTGCCCGATCTTGTTGCGGAAATACGAGAGCGTGACGAGCGCGACAGTAACCGTAGCGTGGCTCCATTGATTCCGGCGCCTGATGCGCTGGAAGTGGAGTCTACGGCGCTTTCCGTAGGGGAAGTGCTGGCGAGGATCCTGGATAAGGTCTACGAGACCTGCCCGGATCTTCGCGTTTAGGGGGCCTGGCAACAGGTCGAATTTCAACCACAACCAATGGCCCGATTTTTTGGGCTGATGATCGGCCTGGCCGATTCAGGATTTTTTTAACATGACCGAAAGTTTCGCAGAACTCTTCGAGGAGAGTATCGCCAATACCCAATTGCGTACCGGTGCTATCGTTATCGGTACAGTCTTGGAGATCACCAATGATTCGGTGATCGTGAATGCCGGCCTCAAATCAGAGGGCGTCATCGAAAAACACGAGTTTCAGAACCTCCGCGGTGAGTTGGAAGTTGCCGTGGGGGATCAGGTCGAAGTAGCCCTCGATGCGGTCGAGGATGGCTTCGGTGCCACCCGGCTGTCCCGGGAAAAGGCCAAGCGTCACCACGCCTGGCGGGTTCTGGAGAAGGCCTTCGAATCGGAAGAAAACGTGGTCGGTCAGATCAATGGCAAGGTCAAGGGCGGTTTTACCGTCGAGCTTGGCGAGATCAGGGCCTTCCTGCCGGGTTCGCTGGTGGACGTGCGCCCGGTGCGCGATACCGCGTATCTGGAAAACAAGGACCTGGAGTTCAAGGTCATCAAGCTGGATCAGCGCCGCAACAATGTCGTGGTCTCCCGCCGTGCGGTGGTCGAGACCGAATACAGCGCGGAACGCGAAGCGCTGCTGGAGTCGCTGCAGGAAGGCCAGGAGATCAAGGGTATTGTCAAGAACCTCACCGACTACGGCGCCTTCGTGGACCTGGGCGGCATAGACGGCCTGCTGCACATCACCGACATGGCTTGGAAAAGGGTCAAGCACCCGTCCGAGGTGGTTGAGATCGGCGACGAAATCATGATCAAGGTACTTAAATTCGACCGTGAGAAGCAGCGCGTTTCCCTGGGCCTGAAACAGATGGGCGACGATCCGTGGAGCAATCTCGCGCGCCGCTACCCTGAAGCCACACGCCTGTTCGGAAAGGTCACCAATCTGGCCGACTATGGCTGCTTTGTGGAGATCGAGGAAGGTGTGGAAGGTCTGGTTCACGTATCAGAGATGGACTGGACCAACAAGAACATTCATCCCTCCAAGCTGGTGCAGCTCGATGACGAAGTGGAAGTGATCGTGCTGGACATCGACGAGGAGCGTCGTCGCATCTCTTTGGGCATGAAACAGTGCCAGTCCAATCCCTGGGAGGATTTCGCCGAGACCCACAAGAAAGGCGATCATGTCTCCGGCAAGATCAAGTCCATTACCGACTTCGGCATCTTCATCGGGCTCGATGGGGGTATCGACGGACTGGTTCATCTCTCCGATATCACCTGGGACGAAGGGGGCGAGGATGCGATTCGCACCTACAAGAAGGGCGATGACCTGGAAACCGTGGTCTTGTCCGTAGATCCCGAGCGTGAACGTATTTCGCTGGGCGTGAAGCAGCTGGACAAAGATCCCTTCTCCACCTTCCTGGGTGCCCATCCTAAGGGTACCATCGTGAACGGTACGGTGAAGGAGGTCGATGCCCGCGGTGCCGTGATTACCCTGGAGGAGGGGATTGAAGGTTATCTTCGTGCGTCGGAGATCTCGAGGGACCGGGTGGAAGATGCCCGGATGGCAGTCAAGGAAGGGGAGAGTGTGGAGGCCAGGTTCATGGGGGTCGATCGCAAGAATCGCACCATCACACTGTCCATCAAGGCCAAAGATTACGCAGAAGAGCAAGCCGCGATCAAGTCTTACTCCCGCGATTCCGTGGGGGGTACTGCCACTCTCGGTGATTTGCTCAAGCAACAAATGGACGAGGAATAAGCGGACGGCCCGCTTTTCTTGTTCTATATCCCCTGAATATGACCGGGTCCCCCGGGGCCCGGTTAGAATCGAGGAGTCAACAAAGGAATGACCAAATCTGAATTGATAGACTTGATCGCCAAAGAGCAGAACCATCTTGCTTACCGTGACGTGGAGTTGGCCGTCAAATGTATGTTGGAACAGATGAGCCAGGCGCTGTCATCTGGAGATCGAATTGAGATCCGCGGATTTGGCAGTTTCTCGCTGCACTATCGTTCGCCGCGACAGGGAAGGAATCCCAAGACCGGTGAGTCCGTGGCGCTGGCGGGAAAGTATGTTCCGCACTTCAAGCCGGGCAAGGAATTGCGCGAACGCGTAAACAACACCCGCAACGAGATTTCGAGCGACTGAATCCTCCCCGGTTCCGCCGGCTGGATTCAGGTCAGAGACAGCAGCGCGGCAACCAACAGGTCGGCATCATAGTGAGGTGCGCTGCGCTCGCTGATCAACGTCATGTCTATGACCTGGATACCCAGGTCCCGCATCAGGTCATCTGACAGCCGGGAGGCATAGCTTCCGTGCTTGCTGTCGATCAACACAAAGTCCAGAAGTCTTGCCCCGTTGTTTGTCCTGTCCACATCCCTGTGCAGATAGCGCAGGAGGGTCTCAACCAGCTGGTTCATATCCATGCCGATCTGCTCGGGGTCTGTCCCCAGATTGGGGATGTAGACTTTTGGGCAGTCGCTCGATGCAACCGCCGAGCCGACCCCTTCCGGCAGGAGATTGGCGATCAGGCTGGTATAAAAGCTTCCGGGTGGAAAGCAGATCAGGTCAGCTTCCCGAATCAGCTCCTGATTTTTTTTCAGGGCTATGGCATGGGCGGGGTTGAAACCATCCAGGGTTTTGCATAGATGCAGCTGCTTGATGGGGGAGGAGAGCGGTTCGGTCTCCTTGCCGGTCAGCAGATGTTGACCGATGATCAGGCTGCCATCCATCAGGTCGGCTGCAAGATGCAGGTTGTCCTTGACCACCGCCCTCACTGTACCGTGCACCTCGACCAGTTTGGAAAAAAGGAAGATGATGGGGTCCAGATGTTTGTGGTTGTTCAGGTACCCCCCGCACAGGATCAGGTTTCCGATGCTGGCGCCCCGCAGATCGAACCCGTCGGGCATGGCATCCCAAAAGTATCCGATCTGTGTGCAGATGAGTCTGCGCATGGGATTGGTGATGCTGGCGGTCAGCGGGTGGATTCCCCGGATCATGGTCTCCAGCTGCTGCAGCAATGCGTCGTTGGATTCATCGCTGGGAAAGCGGTAGGTAAATAGCTGGTATACCTCCGGGTTCCCGATCACCGTGTCGTCGGCGAGTGTCATGAGACGGCTTCTCAGGTCGCCGATGGCGGGCATGGCGAAGGCCTGGCGCAACCGCCTGGAACTCCCACCGGAATCAAAGGGTGTGACGATGTGGATTGAATTGTAGGTGAAGTTCTTCAATACGCGGCTGACACTGTTGAGGGCGGTGCCGCCGCTGAAAAAAAGAATAGCCGGCCCGAGCTCCGGCGCCTTGCTGTAACGCAGGATGCGCAGTGGATCGGGAAGCTTCACCGTTCGGGTGATCTTGATCGGTTTCATATCAGTATTGCCGGGGGATGGGTTTGCGGCCCCGATATTCTACTCCCACCCGGAACAATTTCCGAACCGCATCTGAGCCGATTGATGCGGTTCGCAGCGGCTCACCGCATCCTACGTGCGCTATGGGTTTTGGCTTCCCCCTGATCAAGTGGATAGACTGCCGTTGTAGGGCCGAATTCATTCGGCCAATAGCCAAGTGCCGATGGTCGAATGAATTCGACCCTACAGGATGTGCTTCAATTATTGGTCGAATGAATTCGACCCTACGGTTCTGCTGACAGATGGAAAGCGTTTTTTGCAAAATGTAAATTTGCCCACCCCTCCAGGGGAGGAGCCTGGGACTTAATGCGCTTTGTGGTCGGCACTCGTATACTACCGCGTCTATGACTATCGAGAACCTCCTGCCCGAAACCCGCAATGCGGTTCGGGCGCTGATCGTGCAAAACGACCGTATTCTGATGCTTCGCAAGGATGGGGGTGTGCGGGGTGAGGGATTTGCGTTGCCCGGCGGATCTCAGGATGCCGGCGAAACCCTGCATGAGGCCCTGGAGCGGGAGTGCTTTGAGGAGTTGGGGGCACGGGTGGAGATCCAGGACTTGCTTCACGTGGCCGACTTCTTCAAGGAAAAACGGACAGACCCTCCCTCCACCAGGCATCAGGTGGAGTTTTTGTTCAACTGTTCCCTGCCTCCCGATTACAGGCCACGCAACGGCCCCAAACCTGACAGAACCCAGATTGAGGTTGTTTGGGTGCCGCTCGGAGATTTGCCGGGTCTGGTCTTTTACTCGGCCTCCATGTCCCCACTCCTCGAGTACCTGTCGAACAGGTACAGGGATGTGTACCTGGGGCTGATCGGCTGAACTGCTGTCTGTGCCTATTGTTTCCGTTTCGGTCGTTCCGTTTATGAAAAGCCCGGCCCGGGAGTATGTCGGGCCGCTTCGACTTGTGCAAAAATACGGGCCGGTATCAAGCTAAGGAATTCATTATGAAACCAGAACTGTTGATCCTGCGCCATGGAAAGTCCGATTGGAGTGTCGGCACCGACGATTTTCACAGGCCCCTCAAGGAGCGCGGAGAGCTTGGGGCCCGGCGTATGGGGCAGTGGATGCAGCAGCAGGGGCTGGTCCCTGATCATGTCATCAGTTCTCCGGCGGAGCGCGCCATTACCACAGCCGAGAAGGCCTGCAAGGCTATGGGGTTGAATATCGAGAAGATCCACAAGGACCGTAGGGTATACGGGGCCTATGAAGAGGAACTGGTTGCGGTTTTGCGTGAATGCCCCAAAAAGGCACGGCGTGTGATGATCGTCGGGCATAATCCGGGGCTGGAGGATCTGGTGGTGCATCTGGCAGATACCCCGCCACCCCTGCCGGAAGACGGCAAGCTGATGCCGACTGCGACCCTTGCCAGGCTGCGAATAGACTGCGGTTGGGATCGCCTGGAACAGGGCTGCGCTACCGTTCTTTCCATCACTCGCCCCGGTGAACTGCCCGAGCAGTTTGTGGGGACCGACGGCACCAGGGTGGGGGACCGCCCTGAGTATTACTACACCCAGTCTTCGGTCATACCCTACCGCATACTTGGGGGGCGGCTGGAGATCATGGTGATCTCGTCACGAAAGGGAAAGCACTGGATAGTGCCCAAGGGTATCGTGGAACCGGATCTTTCCCCTGCGGATTCGGCGGCCAAGGAAGCCTTTGAGGAGGCGGGGATAGAGGGAAAGGCGTCTGGGTCGTCCATCGGCAGATATACCTATGACAAGTGGGGAGGGACCTGTACCGTGGATGTTTACTCCATGGAGGTCACCCGGGTCCTGCCCGAGGAAGAGTGGCTGGAGAGCTTCCGTGACCGGGCGTGGGTTTCGCCGGAAGAAGCGGTAGATAGATTGAAGCACCCGGAACTCAGACCCATGATCCTGGAACTGGCGTCGAGGTTGATGGCTGGCTGATTCCCCTCGTGGATGAGACCCGTGATTCAGTTTCCCGGGGGACAGGGAAGGGGCGCTCTTCCTTTACACCCAAGAGGCTGAAATAACGCCCCGACCTTGCTGTCACACCGGGGTGGTGAAAATAGTGAACGGTTGTCGTTGTTGCAACAAGTCCAGTTGTTGTATTTTCGCACTCATCCCTGACGGATATTAATGTTGATTCTAATAATAAGCACTAATTAACTGTATTTATAATAATTTATTAGTTTAATATAAACTGCTTAAAATATAAGCCAAATGGCTCTCTTCCAATGACTGTCTCCAATGTATGTAACATATAGATTACAAACTTAGTGCGATTTCTGGTATATTTGCGGGGTTTGGGCGTGCGCCGTCAGCCTCTGCAGTAGGGTCCGGGGGCGGCCCGAATCACAGGGGCGCAACCGCATGAATTACTGAATCGGGAGACGGAGTCTGCGGCCATGATTCGACGAATATTTCTACCCACCATACTGCTGGTGTTGGCCTACGGTTTCTGGGTCAGCCCGGACTTCAAGGAGATCTCCGCCGGCGTGGCGATTTTCCTGTTCGGTATGCTGGCGTTGGAAGAGGGCTTCAAAGCCTTTACCGGCGGTACCCTGGAATCCATCCTTCGCAAGAGCACTAACCGCTACTGGAAAAGCCTGAGCTTCGGCATTGCCAGCACCACGCTGATGCAATCGAGCTCCCTGGTATCGGTGATCACCATCTCCTTTCTCAGCGCCGGCCTGATCACCCTGGTGGCGGGCATCGGCATTATCTTCGGTGCCAATATCGGCACCACCACCGGCGCCTGGTTGATTGCGGGCCTGGGCCTGAAGGTGAAGATCTCGGCCTATGCGATGCCGATGCTGGTGTTTGGCGTGATCCTGGTTTTTCAGAAGTCAAAGTCCATAAAAGGCATCGGCTACATCCTGGCGGGCCTGGGTTTTCTGTTTCTGGGCATCCACCACATGAAGGAAGGGTTCGAGGCGTTCAAATCGACCATCGACCTGACCCAGTTTGCGGTGTCCGGCTACCCGGGGCTGTTTCTGTTCGCCGGCATCGGCATCTTCGCCACGGTGGTGATGCAGTCGAGCCACGCCACCCTGGTGCTGATCCTGACTGCCCTGGCGGCGGGGCAGATCACCTACGAGAACGCACTGGCGCTGGCGATCGGTGCCAACGTGGGGACCTGCATCACGGCGGTGCTGGGTTCGCTGAGCGCCAACGTGGAGGGCAAGCGGCTGGCGGGTGCGCATCTGATCTTCAACGTTTCCACCGGTGTCATTGCGATTGTCTTCATCAACCAGTTTCTCTGGGGTGTTGAGAGCATCAGTGGGTTGGTAGGCATTGGTGCCACCGACTACACGATGAAGCTGGCGGTATTTCACACGTTGTTCAACCTTGCCGGTGTCATGCTGATGTCACCGCTGATCGGGCATATGGCGAGATTTCTGGAGAAGACGCTGCGTACGAAGGAGACCACGGGGGTGGAGCCGAAGTACCTCAACGACGCGGTGCTGGAGTTTCCGGATGCGACGATGGAGGCGGTGCGCAAGGAGACGCTGCACCTGTATGACAATGCCCTGGAGGTACTGGCCCACGGTGTCAGTCTGCATCGCCACGAGGTGTTTTCGGATGTGGATCTGGAGCCGATGGTGGTACAGCGGCGCAGGGCGATCCCGATCGAAATCGATGCGGTGTACGAGCGCAACGTCAAGGTACTCTATGGCGCGATCGTTGCGTTCATCTCTGAGGCGCAGACGCGGATCACGGCGGAACACTCGGAGGACCTGTATGCGTTGCGTACGGCTGGCCGGCACATTGTCGAGGCGGTGAAGGACATCAAGCACCTGAACAAGAACCTGTCGGTGTATGTGGTATCGGAGAACGAGCACATTCGTGGCGAGTACAATCAGTTTCGCCTGCAGGTGGGCACGATCCTGCGTGAACTGGGCGGTCTGCGCGAGGATGCCCTGGATCCCGAGAATATGGGGCTGCTGAATCTCGACAGCATGATTGCGATGGTCGAGGAGGGTGATGTGGTCTCCAACGGTTCCCTTGACCGGCTGATCCGCAGAGGCCTTATCACGCCCGAGATGGCGACTTCGGTAATGAACGACAGTGCCTACACCTATGATGTATCGATGAAGCTCATAGAGATGGGTGGCATTCTCTTCGCTACACGGGCTATGGAACTGCGGGAAGTGGAACGGGCTGTGATTCTCAACGAGCAGGAGCTCGAAGAGATCATGGAAGAGATTGCCGCCGAGGAAGCAGCTGAAGCGAGCCCCCGGCATTGGCGCAAGCATGCCAGTTTTCTCAGATCGGTAGGCAGGCATTGATCAGGATCGAATATGGATGAGCTGAACCTTTTTTACCAGTCGCTTGTGGCAGACGCCGACAAGGTGGAACTAGTGGTGCGCGCCTGTTTCCAGGTACTGCTGCTCGCCTCTTCGGCGGTGTTTTCGGGTTCTGAGACTGCGCTTTTCTCGCTCAGTCGCATCGATCTTCAGAAACTTCGGCAGTCCCGGGACGAGCATTCCGAAAGCATCCACGCCATGCTGGACGAGCCGAGGCGCCTGATCATATCCATCCTATGCGGCAATGAACTGGTCAATATTGCGTCCGCGGTCAACATGGCCTCGATCCTGTTGATCGTGTTTGGTGAGCAGGATATCGGCTGGATCAATATCCTTATCATGGTTCCCCTGCTGCTGCTGATAGGCGAAGTGACGCCCAAGACCATAGCCGTCAGCTACCCGATCAAATTCACCACCCGTCTTTCGGCACGCGTACTGCCACGTTGGATCCCTTTCATCACACCCTTACGGGAGGTGGTTCGTCTGGTCTCAGACCGGATTACCACCTTCATAGTCGGTGAAGCGGTCGCTCGTGAAAACATTCTGCAGCCGGATGAGCTGAGAACCCTGTTGGAGGAGGGAGAGGAGACCGGCATCATCGACGCCACAGAGCGGGTGCTCATCGATAATTTGCTTGAGGCCTCGGATACGGATATCTCGCGGATTATGACGCCGGGACCCCGTATAAAATTTCTCGATGCGGACCTGCCGGTGACGGAGCTTATCAGTACTTTCAGGGAGTATCGCCACCCCAGGATCCCCGTTTATCAGGGGCATTGGGACAACGTCATCGGATTCATCCATTCTGAGGATATTCTCAAGACCGTGCGCAAGGGCGATCTCACCCAGGTCACTCTGGAGACGCTGCTCAAGCCGGTTCACTTTGTGCCGCCGACGAAAAAAGTGGACGAGATGTTCGATTATTTCGAGGCTCATAACACCCGCGTTGCCATCATCCTGGGTGAATATGGCGAAGTGCTCGGCATTGTCACCATGAAGGATGTGCTGAAGTTCATATTCGGCGAGATCAGCGGGAAAATGGCGGGCCAGGAATTTTACGAAGAAGAGGATCAAAACAGCTACATCGTCCCCGGTGACATGAGGCTTACCGATTTCAACAATCTCACGAACTTTGATATAGAGGATGCCGTGATGAGCACCATCGGTGGAGTGGCCTTCAGGCTGTTCGACAGGTTGCCTGCGGTAGGGGACAAGATCAGCAATGACGAGGGGTTTGAGTTTATCGCCAGGGAAGTGCAGGGACTGCGTATCAGCAGGATTCAGGTTCGTAAACTGATTGCCAACGGCCGCTACAGGCCGACGGAAGACATCCTGGATCAGGTTACAGGCGAACCGGCCGAAGAGGAGCCCTTGAAGACAGATGATCCCGGGGCGGAAGCGACAGAGGCAGCCGGTGCAGATGAATCCGACGATCGCCCCGATAACAGGACGGAAAGCTGATGGAACTGGCACTCGAACTTCTGCTGATCGTTTTTTTCCTGATCCTGAAGGGATTCTTCTCGGGTTCGGAAATTGCCATGGTGAATTCCGACAAACTCAAGTTGAAGCACCAGGCGAAGATGGGTGATCGTGGATCCTCCCTGGTGTTGAAACTGTTCAGGACGCCGGACGTGATTCTGGGCACCACGCTGGTGGGCACCAATATCGCGACTGTGACCATATCGACCCTGGGTGCACTGTTATTCATAGACTTCTTCGGGCCCAGGGGCGATCTGATCTCCATTCTCGTGCTCACACCTATCTTGTTGATATTTGGTGAGGTCGTACCCAAGAGCATCTTTCAACAGAAGGCGGACAGCATCGCCAGCCGCGTGATCTACGCCCTGCGCTTTTTTTCGTATCTGTTTTACCCGGTGATATTTATTTTCAGCCGGGTGGCCAGGTTCGCCACCCGCCTGGTGGGTGGCGGAAGTGTTCCCCAGAATATGTTCATCACCCGTGAGGAACTTCGGGTATTGCTGGATCTTTCCGAGAGCGCCTCGAATCCGTCGACTATCGACCGAAAGCGCATTCGCCGCATCATCCGCTTTGCGGATACCACGGTAGGTGAGGCGATGATCCCGCTTGCCGATGTGGTGGGTTTGAACGAGAATCGCGATATGCAGGAGGCAATTGGCGTCGTCATGAGCCATGGCTACAACCGCTTACCGGTTTACAGGGGGAACCTCACGAACATCCACGGGATGCTCACTCTCAGCACCTGGGATCTCATAGATCCGGAGCTGGAGAACAAACCTGTTTCAGAATACATCAGCTCCGTGCTTTATTTGTCACCGAAGCAGACCATAGACCAGGCGCTGCCCAAGTTGCAGGCGAGGGAAGACCATATGGCGGTGGTGGTCGATGAGTTCGGCTCTGCCGTAGGCATTCTCACCATGGAGGATGTATTCGAAGAAGTCGTCGGTGAGATCAACGTCGGCTACGATTTCGACGAGTACCAGCCAAAACAGAAGCTTTATTTCGAACAGGACAATGAAAACACCTACGTCATGAGCGGCAGAATGCCCATCTCAGAGGTAAACGACAAGCTCTATGCAAAGTTTCCCGTGGAAGAGGCCCACACCATCGGCGGTCTCATGGTAAGTCGGCTGCGCCGCATTCCCGTGGTGGATGACCATGTGGTAGAGCAGGATTATCGCCTCACCGTAGTGGAGGCGGATTCCCGCGCCGTGATGCAGGTGAAACTCGAACGTTTGTAGGCTTATGAATCAGGCCGATGCAATTTTGCAGGGTCGAAGGGGTACATCATTCCCAGCCTAGTCATTAATAAAGTTATAAGTGGAGAATTGATATGACAGCAAAATCCAGTAAGCTGCCGATTTTGGTGCCGGTGGATTTCTCGGCGCATTCTGCATCGGCATTACTGAAAGCTTGTGAGTTGGCTGGATGTACCAAGCAGCAGATCATCGTACTCCATGTGGTGCATGATCCGGGTGAAATGCCCGGGTACTATGCCAAAGGAATGAAAAAGAAGAAGCTGTTGGTCAGAATAGAAGACGCTGCAAAAGATATGCTCGAGGAATTCATCGCGGATCTGCAGAAAAAAAATCCCGATGTTCCGATGTTGAAAAAAATCGAGACCATGCTCGTTGTGGGAATACCGGTTACCCGGATTCTGCAGGTGATCGAGAAGAAATCGCCCTCGATGGTGGTGATGGGCAGTCAGGGGAGAACGGGGTTGAGCCACCTGTTGATGGGATCCAAGGCGGAGCATCTGGTACGGATGTGTCCGGTGCCGATAACAATAGTAAAAGCCTAGATCAGTTAGGAGAACGGCATGCTGAATAAATTACCAACCCTGACAGGAGACTTGAGATCAAGAGTTCTGCTGCTGTTACTGATCGGGGTGGCGGCCTTCTGGATGTTTCCGGTCTATGCAGCTGACGCTGCCCAGGATATGGAATGGGGCGTCATGGGCATGAAGCTGTTTGGCGGCCTGGCACTGTTTCTGTTCGGCATGGAGCAGATGGCAGACGCGCTGAAAGCCGTGGCAGGGGAGCGCATGAAGCTGATCCTTGCCAAGTTGACCACCAACCGCTTCATGGGAGCCGTCACCGGCGCCTTTGTGACGGCCATTATCCAGTCGTCTTCGGTGACCACGGTACTGGTGGTCGGCTTCATCACCGCGGGCCTGATGTCTCTTGCCCAGTCTGTCGGCGTGATTATGGGTGCCAACATTGGCACGACAATCACCGCACAGATCGTCGCCTTCAAGGTGACCAAGGCGGCACTGCTGATGGTCGGTGTCGGTTTCAGCATGTTGTTTGCCTCCAAACAGGAAAGGACCAAGCAGTACGGCGCCATGCTGATGGGACTGGGCCTGGTGTTTTTCGGCATGAGCGTGATGAGCGATGCCATGAAACCCCTGCGCTCCTTCCAGCCGTTCCTTGATCTGATGATCCATATGGAAAACCCGATCGTCGGCATTCTGATCGCTGCGGCATTTACCGGCCTTATTCAGTCGTCTTCGGCCACGACCGGTATTGTGATCGTTATGGCGAGCCAGGGATTCATTACACTTCCGGCGGGTATCGCCCTTGCGTTCGGTGCCAATATCGGCACCTGTGTTACCGCGATGCTGGCCGCCATCGGCAAGCCCAGAGAGGCGGTGAGGGCTGCCGTGGTGCACGTGTTTTTCAATGTGGGGGGGGTTTTGCTCTGGATCATGTTCATTCCGCAGCTTGCGGAATTCGTGGCTTGGTTGTCCCCCGTGCACCCGGAACTGGATGGTATTACGAAACTTGGAGCGGAGACCCCCAGGCAGATTGCCAATGCTCACACCATCTTCAATATAGCGAATACCCTTATATTCATCGGTTTTACCACCCAGATCGCCCGATTGGTGGAAAAGCTCATTCCGGAGGGTGATCTGGAAGAGGAAAGTATGTCAATCAGGGCTAAGTACCTGGACGAAGAACTCCTGTCCACGCCGTCGCTGGCGCTCGATCGGGTGCGTCTCGAGGTGCTGAATATGGGTGAACGGGTTCAGGGGATGCTGGATGGGATCATGCCCGCAATCCTGACCGGAAACCGGGAAACGCTCGCTACCATTGAACAGATGGATGATGAGGTCGATATCCTGTATGAACAGATCATTTCCTACATGGGCGCGATCAGCAAGCGTCAGCTTACAGACCAGCAAACCCGGGAACTGCTGGCACTGATGGCGGCGGTGGGCGACCTTGAGAACATCGGTGACACCATCGAGACCAACCTGGTGGTGCTGGGCAACGAACGCATCGATGCGGGTGTCTCCATCAGTGAGCCAACCAGAAAGGTGCTCAATGATTTCCACAAAGTGGTGAACAAGGCATTCAGGCTGGCGGTGCAGGCGGTATCCCAGAGCAACGAGCAGGTCGCAACGATGGTCATCGCGATGAAGGACGAAGTCTCCGAGTTGGCTGATTCGGCGGCTGCTCACCAGGCGGAGCGTCTGGTTGCCGAGGAGCCCAACCGTATACCAGCCTATACGATTGAGATAGATATCATCGAAAAACAGAAGCGCATATACTACTTCGCCAAGCGCATGGCGAAGACTGTCATGACTGTGGAATCAATAGAGGCCATGGATGCCTGATTCCCTAACCGATCAATAACTGAAAAGAGGAAAAAGTAGGTGGGAATCGAAAAACTACTGAAAGATCTAACGGATTATCTGGATAAAGGTGAGCGTAAGAAAAAGGCTCACTGTGAAAGGATCGATGAACTCTTGGCTAAACTCGAGGAAAAAGAGGCCAAGCTTACAAAGAAACTCGAAAAGGAAAAGGATACCGTCAAGCGCAAGCGCCTCAACACCGAGCTAAAGATTGTGGCGGTTCAGCGCAAAAAAGGTGCACAACGAAGGGAAGAATTAGATACCAAGTGCGAGTGACATCCTGAAAATGACCGGCACGGGATTAGCGTTCTTCATCCCGTGCCGGTTTTTTACCATTGTACCCGTACTTCCCGGACACTCTTGGCGGAACTGCGCTGTACTGTCATGGTGATTCCGTTTTCCTTTACCACGGTACCTTGGTGAGGCACGGAGTGCATTTTGTCCAGAAGTAATCCGGCCAGGGTGGCATAATTTCCACGGGGCAGGTCGATCTCCAGTTTCTCGCACAGTTCGTCGAGTTCGATGCGGGCGTTTACCCGGTAGTCTGTTGGCCCGATCTTCTTGATCCACTCTTCGGACTGATCCTCGACCGCGTCATATTCATCCTCGAGATCTTCCACAACTTCTTCCATGATGTCTTCCATGGTAACGATACCTTCGGCACCGCCAAATTCGTCGACCACTATGGCTACAACGGTTCCTTCCTTCCGCATTTCCAGCATCAGTTCCCTGATGTTCTTGGGCCCGGGAACATAAAGGCCCGGCTGTATATAGTCCTTGATGGGTTGATGAGGATCCACATCAAGAAGATCCAGCGTGTGAAGGACACCGACAATCCGGTCCACGCGCTGGTCGTAAACCGGCAGCCTGATGTGCGCTTTTTCGGCAGAGACCTTCATTGCCTGTTCACAGGTGATGCTCTGTTCCACAGCGGTTACCTCTATCAGGGGAAGCATAACCTCCTGGACTGTGGTCTCTGAGAAATTGAACATCCGCCGGATCATGCTCTGTTCCATGGGCTGGATGTCGCCGGTGTCGGTTGCAGGCATATGAAACATGCTGACGATCTCTTCCCGCAAGGTAAAGGGGTTCTTGGCATCGTCCCCCGCCAGTTTTGCCAGAAGCTTTGTCAGGGCACTGAAAATGAGCAGAATCGGATAAAAGACCAGCGAAAAGAAACGCAGGATATAGATGACATAGGGTGTGATGACATCAGCGCGCTGTTGGAAAACACTCTTGGGGACAATTTCCCCGAAGACCCAGATCAAAGGTGCTGCCAGACCGATAGCCAGCCAACTGCCGTTTTCACCAAAATAATGGATCATCAGGGCCGTCGTCATTGTGGTATTGGTGACAACGGCGATATTGGTTCCCACCAGCGTGGTGGATAACAACCACTCCGGTTTTTCGAGCATTTTCAGTGCCAGCCTGGCGCCCTTTGACCCTTTGGCCGCCTTGTGGCGCAGTTTGATTTGATCTGCGCTGATGACACCGATTTCGGATCCCGAAAAGAAGCCTTCCAATAGCAGGCATAGCGCTATGATCAGAAGCGTGGTGATAATGTCCATGTCAATCGGTTCCTCCCTTCTTTACTTCTTCCGACTTTCCGGGAGGAGAGGGCTCTTCGGGCGCTGATTCTGGCTTCGCTGTTGGTTCCGCATCGAGCCCGGATTCAGGTTCTGAGCCGGATTGGGCTTCGGTCTCGGGCGTGGGCGTGGTTGCGGGCTGGTCCGCTTTCAGGGATTCCATGAGCAGGTTGGCAATCCGGTTACGGGTGATCTTCTTTACCGTGAACCGGTAATCATCGATCTCTATCGATGCCCCCTCGGGCGGGAGTTCACCAAATTCATGAAGTACGAAGCCGGCCAGGGTTTCCATTTCACCCCCGGCGAACTGGACCTTGAGCCGCTTGTTGATCTCCTCCAGGGGCGTATTTCCATCCACGAGATACCGGTTGTCGTCCAGGGTCTGGAACTTGAACTCCTCATCCGACGGACTGGGAATGTCTCCGAAGATGCATTCCAGAAGGTCTTCCATGGTTACCAGGCCGGTGACGCCGCCGTATTCATCAACTGTCAGCGCAAATGAGCGCTTTCTATGCCGAAAGCTGTCGAACAGCGCCAGGGCCGGTTTGGTCTCCGGGACGAAATAGGGCCTCCTGAGCAGTTTGACGAATCTCTCCCTGCTTCCCTCCAGCAGACGCTGATCAATGTTGAGAAGGTCTCTCGCATGGAGGATGCCGATTACGTTGTCGCGATGCTCGCGGTATACCGGGAATCTGGACTGGCGGGTTTTCTGACGCAGCTCGAGAATTTCGGAAAGGGGCATGTCCACCGGGATGAAATCTATTTCTGCCCGGGGGGTGAGAATATCATCCAGGGTCATTCCCCCAAGTTCGAATATCTGGTCGATAAACTGGGCTTCCATCTGATCCAGAACGCCTTCACCCACGGCCTCGTGGGCGAGGGTACGTACCATGTCTTCGGTGACGATGTTGCCGCGCGAGTGTTCCTTACCCACGATCAGCGTGGTAAACCACTCGGAAAAGTTCCTTACGGCCCACCGGATCGGTGTGATGCCCTTGGCGAACAGATCGATCGGCTTGCTTTCAACAGTGGCGAACGCCACGTTGTTTCTGATTGCCAGTGTCTTGGGGGTGATCTCACCGATGAGCAGCAGGATCGGTACCATGATGAACAGATTGAAGATCTTGTTCTCGGGACCGAATACCTGGATCACCATGGCTGCGGATATCACCGAGGCCGCAACATTAACGAACTCGTTGCCGATGAGTATGGTGACGATCAGGCGGCGTGGCTCGGAAAGCATCTTCTCTATCAGGTCGATGCGGGGATTTTTGTCCCGACGCATTTGATCCAAATGCCGGGTGTTCAATGAGAACATCGCCGTTTCCGAACTGGAGAAAAAACCTGAAAACCCCAACAATAGGATGAATAGGATCAGCTCCAACCATAAAGTCAGATCCACGTTTGGTTACCTCTTAATCAGTCAGAAAGTGAATTGATGATGGAAGTCATAGGTTCCACAGGGTACCTGAAAGGGTACACCTTGTCTCCAATCTGGGTCATCACACCTACCCACTCGCTGTCGCTGGAATAGAGTATATGGTGGTTCTCGATACCGTCGACGTTCTCCCAGATGGTGTCATCATTCGACATTGGCGTGTGACCGACGATGACCGGTGTATCCGCATCCCTTTGCAGGCTTTTGCGAAACTTTTTGACATCGCCCTTGGTGTAGCCCGACGGACGATTGGGACGTTGCAGCCTGTTGTTGAGCAACTGGTTCACCAGCTTGGGGTTGTCCCTGATGTTGATTATGGTTTCTATCGGCGTTGCTGATGTCGGTGGGGCGGCATGGCAGGCAATGAAATGTTCAGCCACCACCACATAAGGCAGCAGGCTGTAAAATCTACCCATTTCCTGTTTATATTGCTCGCCTCGGGCATTCTTAAGTTGCTTGCCCCATAACAGTCCCTGGGGGATACCGCCTTTGGCAATCTCCTCCGAGAAACTGTCGTGATTGCCCCGGATGTAAAATACCTGGCTGGGGAACCGCAGCTTGAGTCTGAAAATGAGATCCATGATCAGCATGGAACCTTCCATCTCATCGAGCTTGGTTTCACCCTCGGGATGTACGGCATCTCCGAGTATGATGAGATAAGCATTGCCGGCTTCCAGCGCCTCCAGATAACCGTTCTGGCTCAATACGACCAAGAGATTGTCCGTCTTCGCATGCAGATCGGCCACGATGCAGCTAACCGATCCATCGGGGAGCACTACCACACCCCCGGGTTGGCCGGAATTGTTCTTTGGGCGGTGGACCTCTTGCTCCAGGATCAGGTTGACCTCCCTGATCAGGGTCAGGGCCGATTCGGGGTCGAGGGGCTTGATTTCACCGCCATACAGTTCACGCAGGCCCCGGGCCTTCGCAAGCCGCCAGTCGACGACCCGGTTGACCTTTTTGTCCCTGAGGAGCGGCGCAATGCAGGAGCCGGGCTTCGGGGCGTGATTCTTGAAAACCAGATTCCCTTCCCGGTTGCTGATGCTGAGTTGGCGGCCGCTGGGGTGTTCGGATATGTCCAGAAAATCCCTTTGTCTCTCATCATCGCTTCCGAGCGTAATCTTGTCCCCGTCCTGAAGACGAAAGAATCCGGTGATCGTGCTGAAGTAACGATCCGGGTCGAAGATGATGTAGCTGCCAGACGGTGTGCCCGCAGGATTTCCGTTCAGGAGTCTTTCGGGGTAAACGTGAAGGGATTTGGTGTCGCCGTAGAGATTCACCTGGAACGGGTACTCTCCGACATGCACCTTGATCTTTTTGTTGTGAAGCCGGTATGACTCCTTTATATCCACCTCCTCACATTCTGCGAGGTCGGAAAACGACGCCTTCAGCCTTTTCAGAAAGGATTTTTTGGCATCGGTTTTTGCCATTCAGCGGATCTCCGGATCTATCATGCGCAACCAATCACCATCGGTACCTCCCTGCACCTGAGTGCAGTCCGTAGTGCAATAACAACAAGGCCGGTCAATCGCGTGACACGCGTCACAGCCTCGGCTACGAGTTTACATGATGAGACTTCTATTTTCCCTCTTTTCTTTGTTTTATATAACAAAAAAAGGCAAGCCTCCCGCAAGGGAGGCTTGCCTGTCGCTGCTTTATAAGGCTTAGCCGAAAATGCCTTTGAAGACGAAGAAGAACAGTGCCGCCAGGATACCGCCGGCCGGCAGCGTCACGACCCAGGAGATTATGATG